>QKDF01000186.1 GCA_003245395.1 Clostridia bacterium | reverse complement strand
GCCGCCGTGTTTGGCGGCGTTGTCCAGTACGTTGCAGAACACCTGCTTGAGTCGTTCGGGGTCGCCCACGATGGGCGGCAGAACCTCGTCTCCTGCAGCGTACTCCAACTCGATTCCCTCTTGGTGAAACAGCTCCCGATAGGTGAAGATGGCATCTTCAAATTCGCCCTGCAGATCCAGCTCCGGCTCCACCCGGAGCGTAAAGCGGCTGTCCTCCATCTTGGAAAATTCCAGCAGTTCCTCCACCATAGTCGTCAGGCGGCGGGCTTCCTTCAAAATGACGGCGATGCCCCGGCGCATCTGCTCAGGATCGTCGTCGGTGTCGGCCAGAATCGTCTCGCCCCAGCCGTTGATGGCTGTCAAGGGCGTGCGCAGCTCATGGGATACGGAGGAAATGAACTCCGATTTCATTTTTTCACTTCGCCCGATTTTCAGGGACATATCGTTGATGTTGTCCACCAGCTCAGCCAGCTCATCGGTGTACTTGTTTTCAATCTGCAGCCCATAGCCGCCGGCGGAAATCCGCTTTGCCGCGTCGGAAACCACAGCCACCGGCTCCACGACCCGGTTGATGAACAGCAGGTTGGAAATGACCACCATGGCAAGGCACACGGCAGCGATCAGGAACACGGCCAGCACCGAGATGAGGATCTGGCGGTTCACCTCCCGCAGCGCCGTGACAAAGCGCATCACGCCCACCACCCTGCCGTTGAATTTCAGCGGGTAGGTCACGGAGAGGATGTTTTCCCCTGTGGTGGGATCTTTCCCCTGAAAGGAGGTCATGACGCCCTGGTTTACCGCCCGGGAGATGTCGTCTGTCCCGGGAGACGTTCCCACGGTCAGGCCGTAAGTGGACACCTGGATTCGCCCGCCGGCGCTGAGAAACTGCAGCTCGATGCGGTCGCGGTCGTCAAAGCTGTCCGTGTAATAGGATGCCATCTGATAATATTCGGAATAGCTGGTCATGAAATAGCTGTTGAACGATTCGGCCACCGCCTGCGCACGGCTCTCCAGGCCCTTTTGCATCGTGCTGTAATAGTAGCTGGAGATTCCGGCGGAAAACATGGTTACGATCAGCACCAGCAGGATTGTCACGGGCATGATGGAGTTGACGATCCACCGCTGGCGCAGGCCGCGGATACGCAGGTATTTTTTTGTGACGGATTTGAAATCCTCGGGCATTCCATTCATGATTTGATCCTTACAGTCCCCACTTGTAGCCGAAGCCCCACACGGTGGTGATATAGCCGGGGTTGGTAACGTCGTCTTCAATCTTCAGCCGCAGGCGGCGGATATTGACGTCCACAATTTTCAGTTCCGCAAAATAATCCCGGCCCCAAACGGTGTCCAGAATCTCCTCTCGGGAGAGAGCTTTTCCCGGATTTTCCATAAACATCTTCACGATGGAATACTCCACCTGCGTCAGCTTGATGCGCTCGCCGTTTTTCTCCAGTGTCCGGTTGCGGGTGTTGAGCAGAAAAGGCGGCTGGCTGATTTCCCCGGTGGGCACCGTCTCTTCGCCGCCGGCGCGGCGGAACAGGGCATCCACCCGCGCAGTCAGCTCGGCGGGAGAAAAGGGCTTGGTCACATAATCGTCGGCGCCGGTCATCAGGCCCGTCACCTTGTCCATCTCCTGTGAGCGGGCAGTGAGCATGATGATGCCGATTCTGGTATTTGTAGCGCGGATGCGGCGGCAGACCTCAAAACCGTCGATTCCCGGCAGCATGATATCCAGCAGTGCCACCTGCGTGTCCGGATGATCCCTCAGCTTTTCAAGGGCTTCCTCGCCGCTTTCCGCCTCGATGACATCATAACCGCCGCGGCGCAGATTGATGACGATAAAGCCGCGAATACTGGCCTCATCTTCCAGAACCAGCACTTTTTTCATCTTCCGGAACCTCCTGTTTTCAAACTTGTTTTCTCAATAATCGCCGGTATTCCACTCCGTCGTAATCAGACTGAACCCGGAGCGCAGCTGGTCCTCGGTCATGCCGTATTCCCAGGCGTTGTTGGCGTCCTGCAGCCTTGCAGAGAAAATGGTCTCCGCCTGCCGCTTGAGAATAAACCGCTTGTCCCGCACCGCCTTGACCTCCCGGCTGGCGCCGGTGATGGTATAGATTTTCAAAAAGTCCTGATATCCGTCCAGGCCCTGCCCGCGGATAAAGAAGGTGACCACCGTCTCGTCGGAGCCGGACAGGCTGCGGTTCACCGCAATGCGGCCCAGCCAGGTATCGGGCAGAGTCAGATACCACCCATCGTCGATGTCGTGATAGGTGGACACCACCGCCTTGGGCTGGCCCTCGGCATCATAGCTGTACCACTCCACCCGGTAGCTGGACTCGCTGTTCTCCCCCGGCGAGGGCAGCACCACAGGGACCGGAACCTCCGTAACGCCGTCGCCATTGATATCGGTGGGATACAGAGACATGGAATGCGCAACAATGCTGGACGCCCCGGTGATATCGGAGAGGACAATATTGACCAGATCGCCCTTGCTCATCGTCAGAATATCCGTGATCTGGGAACTGGAGTCCCCTACGCCCACCACATACAGCGCCGGCTTTCCGTCCTGAATGGTTCCGGTCGTCACCCGGCCAAGGTTGTTCAGCTCCGCCATGGTCACGGAGATGGCGGCGGAAGACCGAAGCGCCAGTGTGCCGCTCTGCCAGGTGTAAAGGTCGGCGACGCCGCCGCCCTGATTGTCGGCATGGAGCGTCACCAGTTCCTGCACGCCGTTGTCGTCCAGATCCGTCAGGGCGTATTTGACATAGTTTGTACGCATCAGCTCCACCGGCTCACCGCTGCGCAGGGTGTAGACAGACAGAATCTGCAGCTCGGAGGCCACCTTCCAGCCCACGATCAGTTCGTTGTGCCCGTCGCCGTTGAGGTCACTATACACCACGCTGTAAATGGAACTGCCGCTGCCTTCAATCACGGCGATCTGCTCATAGGTGCCGTTGCGCGTTCCAAAAATATAAATTTTCAAAGGTTTGTCGTCGTCGGCCTTCCGCATGAACACCAGGGCCTCTTCCTGACCGTCACCGTTCAGGTCGGCCATCTGGACGGGCTGAATGTTGGAGCCCGATACAGGTGCGGCATATTCTGCGCCGTCGGCCAGGATGTCGTTGATCTGAGATTCCAGATTCTCATATTCCGCCGGCAGGCTGGGAAGACTGTACAAATCATCCGCGCTGCTGAATTTCAGGCCGGAGCATCCGCTGGCCGTCGTGCACAGTAGCACCAGCGCCAGCATCACCCCAAATCGCAGTATCTTTCGCACCGGGGCTCATCCTTTCTGTAGGGTCTTGCAACATGCCAATTTAACTTGTTTAGTATAGCATAACCCGTCTGCCTTTGGTAGCCTTTCTTTTCTTTTTTCCGGAATTAACGGAAGATTCACAACCTTCCGTCCGCTGAAATTCACCCTTGAATTTTAAAAACATGTATGTTATTATGAATCAGCGCCTATGCCGGTGTGATGGAATGGTAGACGTAGCGGATTCAAAATCCGCCGGTGGCAACACCGTGTGGGTTCGAGTCCCACCACCGGCACCATAGAGGAAGCCTTGAGAAATCAAGGCTTCTTTTATTTTCGCCTAGAGCCGCAACGCTTTTATTGTTTGCGT
>QKDF01000019.1 GCA_003245395.1 Clostridia bacterium | reverse complement strand
CATACAGCGCGGCAGGGGTCAGATTCCGTTCTCTGCAAAGCCGGTCCGGCTCGTAGCGGCTCTCGGAAAGATGGAATTGCAGCAGAGCGCCCCGCGCCTGGGCCAACTCCGCCGCCTGCCGGATGAAACCATCGGAACAGGTGAAGGTGGTGTGGGTGCAGATGGCCCCGCGCACCACACCGCTGCGGGCCGCAAAATAATCGGCAGCCCGGGCGTTTTGCCCCAGGCACCGCATTCCGTTTTCCGGGCTGACTCGTTCCGAGCTCTCCAGGGAGACGACCGCCCGCATTCCGGTGTTTTCAATCAGTTCCCCCTGGGCAATCAATGTGTCGTCCTCGGTATACGGAGCCTCCAGAATGTCGCAGAAGGCGGTGATCCCACTGTGGAGCATCTCCGCCGCCGTATACTCTGCCGTGATGAGCACCTGCTCTTTCCGGATGCGGTTTTCGATGTATGGCCACCAGTAGTTGCTCAGAAACGTATCGAAATCCCGCACATCGCCCGCCTGAGGAATTCCGTGGGACAGCATTCCGTACTGGTGCATGTGGGCGTTCACAAAGCCCGGAAAGACAATGCTTTCCCTTCGGTCAAGCACGTCCACAGCCGCAAGCGTGCCCTTCTCCGTCAGGCTGTCGATCCCGGCGTTGGTCAGGACTTCTTCGACCCGCCCGTCCGCAATCAAAAATCCGCAGTCCTCCCGGATATCGTCAAAGGCGCAGATCAGCCAGCCCGCTTTTACCGCTTTCATATGCTCCACTCCGATCCTTCCATGGGGATTCCCAGGAAAAGCTGCGCCATCCCATCCTGTAAGATTTCCGGCAGGACACGGCTTTTATAGGCATATCCCGCCAGCGTGTCTTTTTCCGCCGCAAGACTGTCAGAAATTTCCTGTACTATGCTCTGGAACAGCGCCCGGTCGGGCAGCCTGCCCAGCAGCGGGTTCTCCCTCTCCGGGAAGCAGCGGGGCTTGGGAAAAACGCCTCCCGGGCAGACGCTGAATGCCGTCACCGTTCCATCCGCACCCAAAGAGCCCGTCATGGCGAAGTTCAGCACCGCCATGCCCGATGACCGGTTCTCCGTGAGCTTATAGAACACAGACCGCTGTTCGGCGCTCTGTTTGGATATTTCCAAAGAGGTGATCAATTCTCCCTGCCGGAGCGTCAATTTCTTTGTTACCGTTTCCAAAAAGAAGCAGGTGCGAACCTGCATCCCATCGTGGCGCAGGCAGGCTTCACAGCTGCGAAACAGCTCCGCCACGGGAATCGTCCGCTCCCCCTCCGTTCCCGTCACGGTGACGGAAGCGCCAAGCACCATCAGCGCAGGAATGCAATCCGACGCGGGGCAGGCATTCGCAATATTTCCCGCAAGCGTGGCACGGTTGCGAACCTGACGGTTGGCCACACGGGAGGCGGCCTGCCACAGCAGCGGTACGGATTCTTTGATTGCAGCGGTTTGGAGCAGCTGCGTCAGCGTGACGGCGGCACCGATGGAAATTGTCTCTCCCTCGTCCCGGATGAAAGACAGCTCGGACATGCCGCCCAAGTCCACAAAGGTCTTGTCCCGGAATTGAGAACGCCCTCTCGCCTTGACCATCAGGTCCGTCCCTCCGGCAAACGAGACGGCCCCCTCCCGCGCGCACAGTGTTACCGCCTCCGCCACAGAAGCCGGGCGGCAGTAATCTCCCACCTGTATCATGGCTCGGCCTTTCCCGCAGCGTCCTCAATCGCATCGATAATCTGCTCATAACCCGTGCAGCGGCATAGATTTCCGGCGATAGCCTCCTGAATTTCCGTCCGCTCGGGATGGGAATTTTCGTCCAGCAGCGCCTTGGCGCTCATAATGAATCCCGGCGTGCAAAACCCGCACTGAACAGCGCCGTGCCGGGCAAAGGCATCCTGCAGTGGGTGGAGGGTTCCGCCCTCCGACAATCCCTCAATCGTTACCACTTCATGGCCATCCAGCGATGCAGCCGGTACCAGGCAGGAATTTACCGCTTTCCCGTCCAGTATCACGGTGCAGGCGCCACACTCACCGATGCCGCAGCCCTCCTTGGTTCCGGTTAGTCCCAGTTGATTTCGCAGCACGTCCAGTAAGCGGTCGTTCACCGAAACCGTGACCTCTGTTTCCACAGAGTTTACATAAAACCGAACCGTTTTCTCCTGCATATGCTCCTCCTCATGGGCAGTCTTCGCCCAGCAAATTGACAACAGCCTCCATGCTCACCGGCAGGGAGCGGATCGGTTTTCCAATGGCGTGCTTGACCGCCAAAGCCAGGACTGTCCCGATCATTTCCGTGGCCGCCTCGGCGATGCATTTCGCACCATACGTTCCCTCCGGGTCGTCGCATTCGTAAAGTTTGATTTGAATGTCCGGCAGATCCTGGGACGTGGGAATGTGGTATCTGTCAAAATTGAGATCCTTCGTCTTCCCCTGCCGGACCTGTACATTTTCCCACAGGCCAAAGCCCATGCCCATCAGAATACCGCCGTAAATCTGCCCTTTCACCAGCCGCTCGTCCAGCACCTTACCCACGTCGTGGTACGCGGTGATTTTTTCCACCCGCACCTGACCGGTGTGGCAGTTTACCGCCACCTCCGCTACACTGACGCCGTAGGCGTAGGTCGTGAACGCCTCGCCCTGACCGGTGGCCTCATCGTTGATCAACGGACGGGGAATATACCACTGGTATGCCGCCATGGGCAGCCCCTGGTACTTGCGGTACAGGCAGATGTCCGCCACAGAGATCATCCGCTCCGGGCGCTCTTCGATGAAGCACCGGCTGGCGACGATCTGTACGTGTTCTTCCGGTTTTGCACCCAGAAGAATACGACCGGACTCGATCAGCATCTCCTTCATTTTTTCCCCGGCCATCCGCACGGACTGCCCTCCTTGTGCTGTCCCCCGGGAGGCGACGGTCAGTCCGCTGTCGGGAATGGCGTGGGAGTCCACCTGCGTGACCGCGATATCTTTCATGGCGATGCCTGAGGCTTCCGCCGCAATTTCCGTATAAACGGTGCGCAAACCCTGCCCGATCTCCATCAGGGCCGCATTGAGGATAAAACTCCCGTCCTGCAACGCCGTCAGCATAGCGCCGGAGGAATCCACGCTCTCCCCGCCCAAGGCGGAGCCGCGATAGCTGGTCACCAGGCCGATGCCTTTTTTCCAAACTCCGTCCTGATGCCGATACGCCTGTTCCTTGCGCAGGTAGTCCGTATCCCGGACGATGTCCTCCATCATAAAAGGCAGAAGCGTCTCATGGATCAGCTCCTGCCCGGTGGCGGTCCGGTCCCCTTGCCGGAGCAAATTTTTCCGTTTTAAGTCCACGATGCTGATTCCCAGCCGCTCGGCCAACTCGTCCATCATCATCTCGTTGCCAAAGATCACCTGGGGGGAACTGTACCCCCGAAAGGCACAGGGCGTGAGGTTGTTGGTAAAGACGCCATAGGTGTCCGTCCGGATGTTGGGAATCCGGTACGGCCCGGCGGAGTGCACCATGGCGCGGATGTTCATCCAGGGCGCCTGGCTGTTGTACGCACCGCAGTTTTCCACCTGCCGCGCCTGATAGGCGGTGATGGTTCCGTCCCGCTTTGCTCCCACCCGGATTGTTGTACGGAACGGGTGGCGCTTGGCGCTCTCCAGAATGGAATCCTCCCGGCTAAGCGTTATTTTGCAGGGCCGGCCCGTTTTCCGGCTGACCACTGCCGCGCGGCCGCTTAAAATGCCCACCAGTTCAAATTTTCCGCCGAAGGAGCCGCCCACTGTGCACTGCACCGCCCGCACCCGGTTCATGGGGATGCCCAGGGCGTCCGCCACGAACTCCCGTGGTGCGTGCCCCTGCTGGGAGCAGGATCGAACCACGACGGTGCCCGTCTCCGCTTCGGTGTATACCAGAACCGACTCCGGCTCGATATAGGCGTGCTCCACAAACGGAGTCTCAAAGGTCTGCTCATAGATAACGTCCGCCTGCGCAAAGCCGGTCTCCACATCCCCCTTTCGCAGGGGCTTATGAGACTGGAGAAAAACATTACCGGGTTTTGCAGGATCGGGAAGGCCGTCTGTCAGACCCACGCCTTTCTCGCGGATAACCGGAGCATTTTCTTTCAGAGCCTCCTCGATGGTGTAGACTCCCGGCAGATCCCGATACGTTACCTTGACAGCCCGGATTCCCTCCTGCAGGCTCTCCGGGTTTTTTGCGGCTACGACGGCAACCACGTCACCGATAAACTTCGGAGTGTCTGTGCAGTAGCAAAAGTCAGAATGGCTCTGCGGTTTTGGAAAATCTTTGGCAGTCAGAACACAGACGACCCCCGGCACGGTCAGCGCCGCCGCCGCATCCACGGACACCGCGGCATGTGGATGGGTCGTGTGGACGCTCCCCGCATGAACCATGCGGGGCATCTCCAGATCGTCGGCGTAAACGGCCCGCCCCGTTACTTTTTCTCCGGCATCCACTCGGACATGGGAACGGCCGATCACCTGATAGTTTTCCTGCACCGCCAACACCTCCTGTCTTTTACCTCCTCCAGGGATGACCGGCCCCCCTGTTGCAGATTCCCGCGCGCTGAGCCAACCGCTCGGCAATCTTCTGCCACTGCCGCAAAACGGCCTCCTCGTCGGGCACCACCGTAACCACGCCGTTTTCCATCAGGAACGTACCGTCCACCGCAACGCTTTCGATGTTCTGCATCGTGGAGGAATACACCAGTGTGGACACCGGGTTGTGAACCGGAACCGCCTTGGCGGAGCGATACGGATTGAAGATCACAAAATCCGCCTTTTTCCCGGCCTCCAGAGAACCAATCTCGTGCTCCATACCGATGGCCCGAGCGCCGTCGATGGTTGCCATCTCCAGCACTTTTTCCGCAGAAATCGCGGTGGGATTGAGTGTATGTACCTTCTGCAGCAGAGACGTTGTTTTCATCAGCTCCAGCATATCCTGACCGTTGTTGCTGGCCGCACCGTCCACGCCCAGACCGACGGTGATGTTGTTCTGCAGCATCTGCCCCACCGGAGCCACGCCCGACGCCAGATACATATTGCTCACCGGGTTGTGGGAGACCTTCAGATCGTACTCCCCCGCTTTCCGGATGTCGTTTACCGTCAGGTAAACGCAGTGCACCATCAGCACGTTGGGCCCGGTAAGTCCGATCTTTTCCAGACAGTCCACACCGCAGCTGCCATGAAGCGCCTGCGTGGCTGTGCGGTCAAACGGCGTCTCCGAGACGTGAACCGTCAGTCCCGCGTGATAGGAATTGCTGATCTCGTAGAGCATCCGGAGCATCGGCTCTGTATTCGACCACAGCGCAGCGGGCGCCGTCCAGACCTGAATCCGCCCGTTTTCCGTGTTGTGATAGGTATCGAAGATTCGTGTCAGGTCTTTTTCCACCGTCTTTCGGTCCTGCATAATCTCGGGTACGACACCAAAATCCGTTCCGGTATCCATACAGCCCCGGCCAAAGACGCCGCGAATTTTCGTATCCCGGTACGCCTTGAGTACCCCGTCGCTCAGGCCCTCCCGCGCATGGGGATACATATAATCCACCTCGGTGGTCATACCGCTGTGGATGCCCTCCAGAATACCCAGCATCGCTCCGCCCCAGCAGTCCTCCGGCTCCAGGAACCGGGCGGCGGGGAACGTCATAGTTTTCAGCCAGTCCTTAAGCACCATGTCGTCTCCCAAGCCCTTGAGCAGCGTCTGGAACAAATGGTTATGGGTGTTGATAAAGCCGGGAAAAACAATTTTCCCCGCACAGTTAATCGTCCGCTTCGCGTCGGGAAATCGGCTGAGCAGCTCTGGGCTTTCCCCGATTGCCTGGATTCTGTCTCCGCACACAGCCATGGCGCCGTCAAACAAAATCCGGCGCTGCGGATCGACCGTCACGATCACCGCATTGGTCAGCAATAAATCCGTCATATTCCTTTTATGCCTCTAATTTTTCTTCCGGCGTCCGATCAGCAATACCCGCCATATACATGCCGATCTTTTCAACCGTGGCATCCTCCCTATTCATTTCTCCGATGATGGTTCCCTCATAAATTACTCCGATGCGATCACTGAGCACCAGAATCTCATCCAACTCGGAGGATACCAGCAGCACCGCGCAGCCGTTGTCCCGGGCTTTGACGATCTCCTTATGGATGAATTCCACCGCCCCGATGTCCACCCCGCGGGTGGGGTAGACCGCCAGCAGCAATTTCGGGCCTTTGTCCAGTTCTCGCGCCACAACCGCCTTTTGCTGGTTGCCTCCGGAAAGATAGCTGATATTCTGATTCAGGCTTGGCGCCTTGACCCGGTACTTTTCAACCAGATGCTGCGCATGCCTGCGCGCTTTTCCCCAGTCCAGAAAACAGCCTTTCCGATACTCCGGATTCCGGTAATCATACAGAATCAGGTTATTCATCAAGCTCTGGTTCATGGCGATTCCCATATGCTGGCGGTCCTCCGGAATATGGGAGACACCCAGACTCAAAACCCGTCCCGGTGCGGTATTGGTCGTATCGTTGGCCAAAATCTGCACGCTTCCGCTTTCGGACCGGGACAGTCCCGTCAACGCCTGAATCAGTTCTGACTGTCCGTTGCCGTCCACGCCCGCGATGCCGTAAATCTCACCGGAGCGTACGGAGAGGGACAGGCCCTTGACCGCCAGATTTCCCTTTTTGCTTTTCACCTGCAGGCTCCCGACCTTCAAAACCACTTCGCCGGGACAGATATTTGCCTTTTCAACCGCAAGATCCACGGGCTTGCCCACCATATAGGCGGACAGCTCGCTTTCGTTGGTGTCACCTTTATTTAATGTAGCGACGTTTTCTCCATTGCGCAGCACACTGATCCGGTCACTGATATGCATGACCTCGTGCAGTTTGTGGGAGATAAAAATCACCGACTTATGTTCCTTTTTAAATTGTTCAATAATGGCGTAGAGTTCTTCCGTCTCCCGGGGCGTCAGAACCGCGGTGGGCTCATCCAGAATCAGCAGCCTGCATTGATGATAGATCGCCTTTACGATCTCCACCCGTTGCTGCTGCCCGACCGAAAGATCGCACACACGCGCTTCCGGATCGATTCGGAAGCCGTATTTTTCAGAAATTTCGCGGATACGGGCAGACACCTGCTGCTTCTCCACAAAGACGCCCTTATGTTCCTCGGTGGCAAGCACGATATTCTCCAGAACCGTCAGCGCCGGGATCAGCATGAAGTGCTGATGAACCATTACGATTCCGTGCTGAATGGCGTCCTTGGGAGATCGGATCGCCACTTTCTGCCCATCCATCAAAATGTCACCATCATCAGGTCTCGTCAGGCCGTAGAGTACGTTCATCAGGGTGCTTTTCCCCGCGCCGTTTTCTCCCAGCAGACAATAGACCTCTCCCTCGCCAATCGACAGGCTGATCTCTTTGTTGGCGCAGAACGCGCCATACCGCTTGGTAATCTTTTTCAGTTCCAGCATACTCGCCATATCAATCCCTCATTTCGTAGTCGGTTTGGCCGGGGCCGGAGCCTATACGGCTCCGGTCCGGCCGGGATTTATCAGCTCTGGGCGCTCTGGATTGTGATTTCGCCGGCTGCGATCTTGTTCATGGTATCAGTGACAAACGCCTTCTGCTCATCAGTCAGAACGCTTGCGCAGTCATGATAGTCCGCCAGACCGATCACGCCTTCCTTGATGCCGTAACGATAGCACTGCGCGGTCAGGTTGCCCTCGGCATACTGCTTGACCGCGACGGCCATGGCATCACTGATGGCATTGAGGGCACTGGTCAGAACACGGCCCGGGCACTCCTCATACTGGTCCTTGACAGAGCCGATGGCATATACGCCTGCAGGCGCATCCTTGACGGCCTCAAACAAACCCAGACCGGCCTGGTCGGCGTCCTGGGCGATGACGTCCGCGCCCTGCTCGATAAAGGCGTTGGCCTGCTCCTTGACCTTCGTCGCATCGTCAAAGTCGCCGGTATAAGCGGTCAGCGCGGTGGTGCCGTTGTCGACATACTTCACGCCCTGCTGAAAACCAAGGATATAGCTCTGGATGGAAGTAATCTCCATGCCGCCGATTGCGCCAACCTTGCCGGACTTGGAGGCCAGCGCGGCGACAACGCCCGCGATGAAGCCCTGCTCATTGTTCAGGTTCTGGAGGGAGCACACGTTGGGTGCCACACTCAAATCAGAGCTGGTGATGCAGAACATTGTGTCGGGATAGTCGGGCGCCACCGCTGTCGCGGCGTCTCCGAATTCGACGCCGTGGCCGAAGACGATGTTGTAGCCCTGGTCGGCATAGCCTCTGAAGACGGCCTCGTAATCGGAGGGTGCGACGCTTTCGGAATAGGCGGTCTGGCAGCCCAGTGCCTTGATCTCTTCCAGGCCCTCATAGGCTTCCTGGTTCCAGCCCTTGTCGTTTGCCGAACCCGGCAGCAGCAAGGCCACCTTAATGGAGGAATAGTCCTTTGCCGCACTGGAGGTCGCCGCAGAAGATCCCGCGGAAGCGGCGGAAGAGGATGTACCGGAGGAGGACGCTCCGGAAGAAGCTGTACCAGCCGTGCTGCCGCAGGCAGCCATGGACAGCATCATAACCCCGGCAGTCGCCAACGTCAGAAGTCTTTTCAATACATCTTTTTTCATTGTTTTCGTCTCCTTTTGTTTGTTTGATTGATTGTGATTAAATATTGAGAAAACCGTTGCGCACCGGTATTTCTTTTCAATGGTTCACTGCCGCCCATCCTTTGAAAACGGGATGCCCAGCGCCTCGGGGCCGCTGCCCTTCTGCCCGAAAAACGCCACCACCACGATGGAGAGCACATAGGGGATCATCAGAATCATCTGGCTGGGGACGCCGCTGTTAAGCGCCTGGAGCCGATAGGTAAGCGCCTCGCCGGCGCCGAATACCAGCACGGCCAGCCATGTCCCCAGGGCGGTGTACCGCCCGAAAATCACGGCGGCCAACGCAATGTATCCGCGCCCATCCGTCATGTTTTCCGTAAAGAACGACAGCTGCCCCAACGAGAGATAAGCGCCGCCGAAGCCAATAATCATGGAACCGGCCACCACGCTGGCATAGCGGGTGAAATTGACGCTGATACCCATGGAGTCAATTGCCTGAGGATACTCGCCCGCTCCGCGGACCTTCAGCCCCGGCTTGGTTTTATTGAGGAACACCGTCATGACGATCACAAACCCCAGTCCCACATACACGGGGGTACTGAAAGCACCGAGCTTTGAAAAGGCATCTACCTTCATGGTGCTGGAATTCATACCGAATACGATGCGGTAAAGCGTTGTGGTAAGGCCCTGGGCCAGAATGTTGAAGGCAATACCCACCACCACCTGATTGGCTTTGTAGGTAATCGTGCAGTACCCATAAACAAGGCCCACGACTCCTGTCACCGCCATCGCAAACAATCCGCCCAGCCAGACATTGCTGGTCAGGTGGGACCCGACGACGCCGGAAAATGCGCCGATGAGCATCATTCCCTCCGCCCCGATATTGACGACGCCGGACAAGTGCATCAGCAAAATTCCAAGTGCCGCAAACAAGATGGACGTGGAAGAATTAAATACTACAGATAGGAAACTTTCAATGACAGACATGCTGTTCCCTCCTCTTGCTTCGTTTGAATACGTCTACCACAACGAGCAGAATGATCAGTGCCTGCAGGATATAGATCACAGCGACGGACAGTTTCGTAAACATCTGGATTGCATTACCGCCATACCGCATGATGCCAAACAGAAACGACGATAAGAAAATTCCGATACCGCCGTTGTTCCCCAGCAGGGAAACTGCGATTCCATCAAACCCATAGCCCGCCGACAGGCCCTCCATGATCTTGTGCTGTACGCCCAGTACCTCCATGCACCCCGCCAGCCCACCGAGGCCGCCGGAAACCGCCATGGACCAGATTGCGATCTTATCCACCGGGATACCCGCGTAACGAGCCACCTGTTCACTGCTTCCCACCATTTCCATCTCATAGCCGACCGCCGTCTTTTTCCAGAACAGGACATAGAGTACGATAGCGGCAATCGCAATAAGAAATCCGATGGTCAGCTGCGTTTTTGGAATCAGCGTGGGGAGTTCGGCACTTTTAAGGATCGGCTCGCTCTGGGGATACGTTCCCTTTTCCGCTTTAATGGGGCCGTTGACCATATAGCTCACAAAAAAGATCGCCACATAGTTCATCATCACGGTGGTAATCATTTCGCTGGCCCGGAACCGGGTTTTCAGGAAGCCGACAATCGCTCCCCATGCGGCTCCGCCCACGAAGCCGGCCAGCAGGCACAGCGGAATATGGATGATAGGCGGCAGCTCTATGTAAATTGCGGTCAGGCTGCACAAAAGGCCTCCCATGTACAGCTGACCTTCAATGCCAATGTTGACCAACCCGCATTTGTAGGCAAACCCGTAGCTCAAACCCACAAAGATCATGGTAGTCGTTTTTACAAGCGTTCCGGCCAGCGCATTGGTGCTGCCGAATGCGCCTTTAAACATCACGCCATAGACAGTTACAGGATTTTCGCCAAGCAGCAGGATCACCGCCGCGCCGATCAGCAATGCCAAAAAAATGGATAGAACTGGCTTTACCGCCCGATGAACTTTCATATTGCTTCCTCCCAGCCCTTTTCTTCCGGAAAAATAGAAAAAAATAAAAGGACGCCTTGATTTTTTAAAAAATCAAAACGCCCTTGTTTTGTTTTTATGAAATTGTACATACGAATGCTTCGAGGTAGGATCTGACACACGGTGTCACTCCCCCTACCAGAGGACAGGATGTACAATTTGTTAAAAACAAATCACGGAGACCTTGAATATTAACTTCACTGAAAGCGTAGCATACTTTTATTTCTTCTGTCAAGTGGTGTCTCATCTACATATTCGCAATTTTCGAGCCCATTCTAGTTTCATTTTTGTGCATTTTTATTGTTTCCGGAATTTAAACTCCAATTTTTCCCTGTATTTTCTGGTACAAAGTCAAAAGTCTGCTAACCCGCCTTTGCAGCAGAAATGATAGGCATTGCAGTTCCCAGAAGCTGATTCAGGGCAGTTTGTCAGCGGTCAAAGGGGCAGCGGGTTGATTTATCTGTCCTCCCATGGTATAATAATTATTAAAGCTGTACTTGCTCTCCGTCAAATAAGGATGGGGAAAACTGCGCCTGTTTTTATATTGCATAGGAGGGATTTCCATGTACAATATCCCCTGGTTTTTGGGTGCCGCCGCTTTTGGTTTCATTCTGATGGCTGCCATTGGAATTCAGGCCGCCGTGGCTCTTTTCTCCTCAATTCCCCTGATACGCCGCTGTCAACAGGAATACAACGAATTTAACGCCAGACGTGCGTATCGCCGCATTGCTCAGGTGGCCAGTCTGACGATTTTTTTCTGTATCATAGTGACCGCTCTGGTGATTCATTTCGCCTCCACTGCAATCATTTGCGGATATGGAGTGGGCTTTTTGCTGGCCTTTGTCTTGAGTGTAAAGAGAATGACTCCGAACAACGACCAAAACCGCAAAAATTTTGAAACCTCCTATGCAGACTGCTATCCCCCCTCTGCAATAAATCCGGACGATCTTTCAGACAATTCGTAAGTCTGCGCAAGAGAAACTTCTTCTGTAAAGCTTTGCTAATTTGTCTGCATCAAAAGGACAGCCCCGACGGAAATCCGCCGGGGCTGTCCTTTTGATGTGATTATACAGATCAATATTTTCCGGTACCTACAGGGATCTGTTCCGTTTTGGGAGCCTTGGCGGCTTTGCCGCTGTCTGTCTTTTCCTGCGTGGGCATCTGTTCAGGCGCAGACACTTTCCCTGCCGGGTCTGAGCTTCCTTTTCCGGGCTTTTCTTTTGCTGCATGCTCATTCAACGCCTTGTTCATCGCCATCAGATCAGTGTTATCGGCCAGCTGGAATCGGTCTACCAGTTCTTTGAGCATATCAGCCTGAGCGGAGAGCTCCTCGCTGGCGGCAGCGCTTTCCTCGCTGGTAGCGGAATTATTTTGTACGACTGCGGAAATCTGTTCAATACCCTTTGTCACCTGTTCAACTGCCGCAGCTTCCTGCTGTGCGTCATCTGCAATCTGATCCACCATCCCCGTAACTGCATAGGTGTGTTCGGACATGGCGCTAATCGTCTCCGCAGTGACGCTCGCCACTTTGGAGCCCTTTCCTACTGCAGTTACAGCCGCTTCGATCAGGGAAGTCGTGTTTTGGGATGCTTCGGCCGACTTACTGGCCAGGTTCCTTACCTCGTCTGCCACAACAGCGAAGCCCTTGCCGGCCTCACCAGCCCGGGCCGCTTCCACGGCCGCATTGAGCGCAAGGATATTCGTCTGGAACGCAATGTCCTCGATGGTTTTGATGATGTGTCCGATCTGGCGGGAGCTGTCATTGATTTCGTCCATGGCAGAAACCATTTGCTTTACCTGCTGATCGCATTCCTGCATCATCTCCCCCACATGATTCATGCGGTCTTTGGCCTGTCCCGCACCGGAAGCAGTATGGTTGATTTGGGAAGAAATCTCATTGACGGTAGCAGCCAGCTCTTCCACGGAAGACGCCTGTTCCGTTGCACCCTGCGACAGCGCCTGTGCACCGGCGGCCACCTGCTCGGCGCCAGCGGAAACCTGATCGGCCGTGGTACTGATCTGGCCAATGGTCTCGTTCATGTTCAGACACATCGTCCGCATGCACATCAGCAGCGGATGGAAGCCTCCCACATAGCTTTCCCGGCATCTGGTGCGGACCGTATAATTGCCATGACTCAGTTCATCCATATTGCGGACTACATCCTCAATAATGGTGGTCATCTTATTCACCATTTCCGCCATGGCGTCGGCCAATATTTTCGTTTCATCATTGGTCTTAACCTGCGGTACCGGTGAAGTCAGATCGCCGTCGGCCAGCAGTCTGGCACGCTCGGCGCAGGCTTTGATGGGAGCTGCAATTCGTTTGGCTACTCCCGCCGCCATAATAATGGAAATCAGCACGGCCACTGCAGCAAGCAGTACGGTGACGAAAATACCAAGGAATGTATCACGCATAAAATCTCCGCGAGGTGCCCTGATCCCGATCGTCCATCCGTCGGTGCCCGCGATGGGCGCGTAACTGCCGTACTGCGTTGTACCCTGATATTGATAGGTTCCAAAGCCCGTCTGGCCGCTTATCTGGGCAGTCACGAATTGAGCTGTGGAAGTCAGAGAAGCGTCGGACTTAGCCTGTTCAATAAAATTCGAGTCATCCAAATCCGTGCTTGTATGCGCGATCACGGTACCGCTCTTGTCTAAGATATATGCAACGCTGTTCTCGCTGACAGATATAGTCTTCATGATATCATCTAAAAAAGTACGCTGCGGAACAAGGTAAACTACGCCACTTACAATTCCGCCTCGTTCGCCGCTTTTCCAGATTGGAGCGGCAACAACCACCGCTCGGGAACCGGTCACCAGTTTTGTCGGTTCCGAAATATATGTATTTCCTTTGGTTGCCGCCTGATACCAATCCGCTTGGGAAAAGTCTATTCCGGTTGTCTTATCAATACCCGATGGGCCGACCATACCGCCAGCCTGGAGATCGTAAGCCTTTACTCGCTGCTGAACAATTTTATAGATTGCGTCACTCGATACACCGGGATT
>QKDF01000086.1 GCA_003245395.1 Clostridia bacterium | reverse complement strand
TTTCTTTATTGATTCTTCCGGAGGCATGTCGTATACTCTAAATGGTACAACAGACCAAATTTCCTTGGGCGGCACGCCCCGCTCGGATAAAAACACGAAAATTGGAGGAAAGAATATGAAATACGGACGTACCTATAACTTTTCCGCAGGCCCGGCCATGATGCCGGAGGAAGTGTTGGAGGAAATCGCCGCCGAGATGATGAACTACCGCGGAAGCGGCATGTGCGTCATGGAGATGAGCCACCGCTCCAAGGTGTTCCAGGAGATTCTGGACGAGGCAAAGGCCGATATCAAGAAGCTGATGGACATTCCCGACAACTATAAGATCCTGTTCATCCAGGGCGGCGGCACGCTGCAGTTCTCCATGATTCCCATGAACCTGATGAAAAACGGCGTGGCCTGCTACGTCGAGACGGGCGCCTGGTCCAAAAAGGCCATCGCCGAAGCCAAGAAGGTCGGCGAGGTGAAGGTGGTCGCTTCCTCCGCCGACAAGAAGTTCTCCTATATTCCCGACTGCTCCGACCTGGACATTCCCGCCAACGCCGACTATGTCTATATCTGCGAGAACGAGACCATCCACGGCCTGACCTATCACAAGCTGCCCGACACCAAGGGCGTACCCCTGGTGTCCGACCAGAGCTCCATGTTTCTGTCCCGTCCCTGTAACGTGGCGGACTACGGTCTGATCTGGGGCGGCGTACAGAAGAACATCGGCCCCGCCGGCATGGCCGTGGTCATCATCCGCGAGGATCTGATCCGCGACGATCTGGACGACAAGCTGCCCATCTATATGAACTATAAGACCCATGCCGACGCCGACTCCCTGTACAACACCCCCAACTGCTGGGCGATCTACTGCTGCGGCAAGGTGTTCAAGTACCTGCTGAAAAACGGCGGGCTGGAGGCCATGGCCAAGCGCAACGAGGAGAAGGCCGCCGTGCTGTACGACTTCCTGGATCAGAGCAAGCTGTTCACCGGCGCCGTCGTGAAAGAGGATCGCTCTTTGATGAATGTGCCCTTCGTCACCCCCAGCAAGGAGCAGGACGCCGACGTGGTTGCCGCCACCAAGGCCGCCGGCTTCGACAACCTCAAGGGCCATAAGAGCGTGGGCGGCCTGCGGGCTTCCATTTACAACGCCATGCCCAAGGAGGGTGTGGAGGCGCTGGTGGAGTTCCTGTCCCGCTACGAGAAGGAGCACGCCTGAGCACATGACCTGTCCCGCCGCTCTCCGGATACGCCGGAGCGCCCGTCCCCCAACGGGAAGCGCGGGGATTTTTTCCGACAAATCTGATGGCGCCCCTGGGGTGTGCCGCCGGGAAAATGAAACAAAAAGGGGATTTATCAACTATGTTAATTCGCGTTCTGGTCACCGACGGCATGGATGCCGGTGCGATGGAAAAACTGCGCGGCGAAGGATACGAGCTGGTAGAGCAGTTCTATGAGCCCGAGGCGCTGGGCACGGCTCTGCGGGACTTCGACATCGTGGTCATCCGCAGCGCCACCAAGATCAAGGCTCCCCAGATCGAGGCTGCCAAGGGCAGCCGGCTTAAGCTGATCATCCGCGCCGGCGTGGGCGTGGACAACATTGATGTCAAAACCGCCGAAGCGGCGGGCATCGCCGTAAAGAATACGCCCCGCGCTTCCTCCAACGCGGTGGCGGAGCTGGCCATCGCCCTGCTGTTCGCCTGCGCCCGCAATCTGTCCGTCGCCGGACACACCATGCGGGAGCAGAAGTGGGAGAAGAAAGCATATTCCAAGGGCTTTGAGCTCTCCGGCAAGACCATCGGCGTCATCGGCTACGGCCGCATCGGCCGCATGATCGGTGAGAAGTCTCAGGCCCTGGGGATGAACGTGCTGTCCACCGTCCACCACAATAAGCCCGAGGGCTGCGAGAACGAGCGGATGCACTTTGTCTCCATGGAGGAGCTGCTTTCCCAATCCGATGTGATTGCCCTGAGTGCCCCCGCGGGCGACAAGCCCCTGGTGGACGCGGAATCCCTGGAGAAGATGAAGGACGGCGTGGTCATCATCAACACCTCCCGGGGCAGCAACATCGACGAAGCCGCCCTGCTCGCGGCGTTGGAGTCCGGCAAGGTGCGCGCCGCGGGTCTGGACGTCTGGATGGACGAGAAGAACCCCAACTGGGCGCTGGCGTCCCATCCCAGCGTGGCCTGCACGCCCCACATCGGCGCGGGCACCAAAGAGGCGCAGAAGCGCATCGGCGCGGAGCTGGTGGACATCATCGAGCATTTTGGCTGAGCCTGACCGTGCTTTGTACATGAGAAAAGAGCGGGGCTGTGAAGGCCGACCGCTCATAAGAAAGCAATCTTTTCAAAGAATCCGCTGCGGTTTAAGCCGCAGCGGATTCTTTCTGTTCCAAGGTTTCACCGATAAAGTTATACTGGATCGCAGCCTTCCGCTCACGCTTTTCATCGATCTTTTCCGGCGCACAGACCGGAATCCGATCAACGCATTCGGAAGCGTGGCGTTCAGCTCCGGAAGCCTGGTATGCGCAGCGGCGATACCTCCTGCGAATACCGCTGTTCTCGCAGACGGGTGGTTACTTAAATCACTCCAACACCCTTTGCCACGTTGACAATAAAGTCCTGGGCATTGGTTACAATGCTGACCGCGCTCAAACTGCCGCGGTCGGCCAGTTTGTTGGTGGCAAACTCGGAAATATCAATGCTGTAAATAAACAGGGGCCGCACCGTTCCGTTCACCACCCGGAAGCTGGGCGTCATGTTTCCGGTGGCAATGGTATGCAGCTGAGTGGCAAGGCAGATGACCGTGGTGGCCTTGCGAACCAGATTGCGCATGGCGGACTGGCCGTCGTAAGCGCTGTGGATGACTTCCGGCAGGGGGCCGTCGTCCCGGATGGAGCTGGTCAGCACAAAGGGAATATCGTTTTTCACCAGGCTGCAGATAATGCCGTCAGAGATGTTGTGCTCCTCAATAAAGCGGGGAATGGAGCCGCTTCTGCGCACGGCATTGATGGTATCCAGGTGGTTGTAGTGCCCGTTGGGCTGAGATTTTTGGGTGTAAATGTCCTGCCCCAAGGCCGTGTGAAGATAGCTGCCCTCCAAATCGTGGGTGGCCAGTGCATTTCCGGCCAGCAGACCGTGGGCATATCCGTTTTCTGCCAGGCGCTGCATGGCCAGACGGGCATCATGGTCAAAGGCAAAGGCGGGGCCCATTACCCACAGGATGTTGCCGTGCTCTTTTTCGTGCTGAAGCAGTCCGTACAGATAATCGTAGTCGCGGGAAAAGGCAGTCTCCCGTGAGCGCCCCTGACGAAATGCAAACTGGTCGTCATTCTCCGCCTTTACCGCTCTGAAGCCTGTGGCATACAGGTAGATGCCTTCCTCGCAGTTTTCACTGCGGCCCAGCAGCACCCGGTCACCCTTTTTGACGTTACGCATTTCCAAAACATCCAGCACGCCGTTGTCCCGCAGGACGACCGCGCTGTCCATTCGGCTTTCTTCCGCCAGTTTCCACTGGCCGTCAATTTTAAAATATTCGGGATACATGGAAGTGCTGTGGTAGTATTCGGGAACCACGCCGTCCATCTCACAGGCGGCAATTTTGACATTCGGGGCGTTGACAAACCGGGGCTGTGTAAAATCCGGCTTTTGATATGTGGGTAAAACAAATTTCATAA
>QKDF01000099.1 GCA_003245395.1 Clostridia bacterium | reverse complement strand
CGCATGGCACTTTGCCATTTGCAAAATACAGCGGATGCCGAGGATGTTTTTCAAGATACATTTCTTCTCTTGTTAAAAGAAAAAAACGCTCAGCAATGGAATCCAGAGCATCTGAAGGCATGGCTGCTGAGGGTAACGATTAACCGCTGTCACAACGTAGCACGGAGCAGCGTAAGGAGGCAGACGCTCTCTCTCGATGAAATCCCCGAGTTGACGTGTGAGTTTACTGAGCGCGACAGTGCGTTATGGGAGGCCCTTGAACGCCTGCCGGCAAAATATAGAATTGTTGTCCTTTTATACTATGTCGAGGGGTATAAGACGGAAGAAATCGCAAGGCTGGTGGAATGCCCGGACGCGACAATTCGTTCCCGCCTTCATCGCGGAAGGCAAAAACTGAAACAAATGATTGGAGGTATTTTGTATGAAGAACCATTGCAGAGATATGATGGAGAAAATCAAAGTCCCAAATTCATTGAAAGATAGAGTATTGAATGCTGCCTATGCTGCGCAGTCCCCTGTGTCCGATAACGCACGGCGTCGGCCAAGGCACTATAATATTTTTCGCGTGGCAGTTTGCGCAGCCTGCGCCTTTGCCCTTCTGAGCGGCGGCCTGTTTTTTTTCAAACCAAACACGGATGGAAATGTGGGCGGAAACAATACCGCTGGAAGCGCCGGCTTATCTCCGGCTTATGATTTCGGTCTGGTAGCTTATGCGGCGGACATCAATGAAACCTATACGCCGCAAGACAACAAGCTCGCTTTTTCCATTGCCGGCAGCGGCGGAGGCGAGGTTGCGGGGAAAGGTGATTATACCGGCTGCCTGTTCCGCGTGACCGGCAGCGGGATTAAGACAATCAGTGCCACGATCGATCATGGCGGTCTCTATCGATATAAAAAGCTGACAAATCTGACGAAAGACGATATCGAAGCGATATACGCTTCTGAAGCAAACGGAACTTTAGATGCTGATTGCCAGTTTGCGAACTCGGACGATGAAAAAACCTGGTGCTCCGAGCAAATGACGGCGCTCGGCAGCAGCTTTTCCGAGGAGTGGAATGCAGATTCGAGCTATGGCTTCTGGGTACCGCCGGAGTCATCATAACCGGACGAGGACCTTCAGAAAGCCGCCCATGACGAAATCGATACCTTTAACGGTGCGACACTTGCGATAACCGCAACTTTTGAAGATGGGTCACAGCAGACAGAAACCCTGCATCTGAAAACAGGCAAATTAAAAGTGACTTATAACGGCCATACTCAAATAGTTTTACCCCAACTTGCATCCGGTAATGATCCTTACAGCTACGGTGTGTATGCCGAACTTGAAAATTGATTATAAAGGGAGCGGCACGTTTTCGTGCCGCTCCCTTTGCAGTCCGCTGTTCGCATGTCCCGTTTATTTCCGGAAGAGCACCAGACCCACCGTCTCCGGCCCGCAGTGGGAGAAAATGGTGCAGCCGGCCTTGCTCTCAAACACCTCGGCAAAGCGGCCGTCGGCCTTTACGATCTCCCGCGTCAGCCCCGGCAGCTCCGGCGTAAATGCGGTGTCCACCAGCCACACCTGAGAGAGGTCGATGTCCTCCCTGCCGTCCAGCCGGTCGTGGTAAAAGTCGGATACCACCTTTTGCATGGAACCGCGGTATTTCTTTGTAACGGACATCCGGCCGTTTGCAACTTCGATACAGGGGTGGAGCTTGAGCAGGTTGGCTCCCAGAGCCATCACGGCACTGCACCGCCCGCCCTTTTTCATATAGTCCAGTCGATCCAGAACAAAGCTGACCTCGGCCCGGGACTTCAGATCCTCCAGCATGTCCACAATTTCCTGCGCGGACTTTCCCGCCCGGGCAGCCCGTGCCGCGGCCACCGCCAGCGCGCCGATGCTCACGGTCAGATTGGCCGAATCCACCACGTAAACCCCGGAAAGGTCCATGGCGGCCAGCTTGGCGTTCTGATGACAGCAGGAGAATTCCGCGCCCAGATTGATGTGAATCACGGCGTCGTACCGCTGCCGCAGATCGGAGAACAGGTCGTGATACTCCCCGATGCTCACGGCGGAAGTCGTGGTGATCTCCCCGCCCGCGTCCACATGGGCAGCGATGTCGGCAATGGAGATATCCACGCCGTCACGGTACAGCCCGTCCCCCATTACAATGCCCAGGGGCGCGACCGTGATGTCGTACTCCTCCAACAGCTTCGCCGGCAGATCGCAGGTGCTGTCCGTGGTGATCTTGATCATGTAAGCGGCTCTCCTTCTGACTTCAGCGTCCGCTGACGCCAATATGTTATTGATGAAATATTTTATCACAATCTTTACGGGATTTCCAGACCTTCCTCTGCCCCGACACAGAATTCTATAAAAGATTGAAATGTTTTTGACATTTTGTCAAATTCCGCCTTGTAAATTCATGCAAAAGTCCTATAATGGGGCCGTAACTTGCAAAGGAGGAGGGCGCCATGTCCCTGTTTCTCAAAACCGTCAACTGTCTTTTTCTGGTATTGCTTGGCGGGGCGTACCTGTATCAGCTCATCTATCTGGCTTTCGGCCTGACCCATAAGCGCATCTTTGCGGAACCGGAGGCGCGCACCCTGCGCCGTTATGCCGCGGTGATCGCCGCCCGGAACGAGGAATCGGTGATCGCGGGCCTGATCGGCTCCCTGCGAAATCAAAGCTATCCGTCCGAGCTGCTGGACATCTTCGTGGTGGCGGACAACTGCACCGACGAAACAGCAGCCATTGCCGCCCGTGCGGGCGCCACTGTCTTTCGCCGCTTTGACACCGGGCATGTGGGCAAGGGTTATGCCCTGGACTACGCTTTCCGGCGCCTGATGTCCCAGGGACAGACTTACGCCGGCTACTTCATCTTTGACGCCGACAATCTGGCGGACCCGCATTTTGTGGCGGAGATGAACAAGACCTATGACCGGGGCGGATACGACGCCATCACCGGCTACCGCAGCTCCCGGAATTTCGGCGCCAACTGGATTTCCGCGGGGTACTCCATCTGGTTTCTGCGCCAGGCTCGGTTCATGAACTTTCCCCGCAGCCTGCTGGGGGTGTCCTGTTCCATTGGGGGCACAGGGTTTTTCGTGTCCGACCGGCTCATCCGGGAAAACGACGGCTGGCCGTTCCACCTGCTCACAGAGGACATTGAATTTTCCGCCGACTGCGCCGTCCGGGGCCGTACCATCGGCTACTGCGACCGGGCGGTGGTGTTCGACGAGCAGCCCGTCTCCTTCCGCCAGTCCTGGGATCAGCGGCTGCGCTGGTCCAAGGGATTTTACCAGGTGGACGCCCGGTACACCCGCCCGCTGCTGCGGGGGATGCTCCGAAGCGGAATGGACGGCCTGTCCTGCTACGATACCCTGCTGTCCATCTCCCCCGGCGGAGCCGCGATGACGGCGGTGCTGGCAGCCAATCTGGCGGGACTGCTCCGGGTCGTGACCCATCCGTCTCTGTCCTCCGGCGGCGCGGCAGCGGAGATTCTCTCCGCCCTGGGGCTGCTGGTATCAGCCTATTACATCGGGATGTTTTTCTGTGGCGCGCTCACGGTGGCGTCGGAATGGCGGCGCATCCCCGCCTCCGCATGGCAGAAGCTCCGGTACTTATGGACGTTCCCGCTGTTTATGCTCACATATCTGCCCATCGCCATGTCCGCCCTGCTCCACAAAACC
>QKDF01000065.1 GCA_003245395.1 Clostridia bacterium | reverse complement strand
ATGGCGTCTTTAGAGCCGCTTCAAAACCGCTTGATGCAGGTCTCCGGCAAGCATCCGGTGGCCCTCAGCAGTCAGGTGTTCTCCATCCTCCGGGGAAACAACCGCAGATGCCGCCCCATCCCAAAAGCCACAGTCGTTTTCCTCCGCTGCGTACCGGTATGCTGAGGCAAGCTGTGCGGATACCTCCAGAGATTCCCGGCTGTAATCTCCGCAGATCAGCGCAGTTGACCCGAGAACAGGCGGAGATACCAGCACAATCTGTACATCCGGCCGCACCCGACGCGCTTCGCGGATCAGGCTGACCATTCCGGCGGCAATCCGCCGGGGAGAGGCCGCAAATTGCAGCTTGCAGTCGTTGGTGCCCAGCATCAGGATCAGGATATCCGTCGGCTCCTTTTCCAACGCGGGCGCCAGATCAGCCAAGCCCTTTTTCCCCGGTCGGCCGGCGTCCTCAAATACCGTGGTGCGGCCCAGCACCCCGTTTTCCACAATCCGATATCCGGAACCCAGCAGTTTCCCCAATATACAGGGCCAGCGTGTCTCCTCTCCGTATCTTCCGGCCCCTCCGGGAATGTAGCCATAGGTGTTGGAATCTCCAAAGCATAAAATAGTGGGCATATCCGTTCTCTCCTCTTTATATCGCAATAGACCTGTCGTCCGGGGAAGGCTGTCGTTCCGGGGGCAGGCCGTTTTTCGTATCCGCGTCTTTTTGTCCTCTGCGCTTGTCTCTTTTTTACTTTTCCTGCTCCAGCCACCAAAGGGCATAAGCGGCATAGAGCCGTGCGCCGATGACCAACGCATCCTCGTCAATATCAAATCCGTCATTATGGGCAGGCAGAATGGTGTTCGGTTTTTGCGGATTGCCGGTACCCAGATAGGCGTACACCCCCGGTACCCGCTGATTGAACTCGGCAAAGTCGTCGCCGCCCAGAGACAGCGGCCTGTTGGATATCACCCGCGCACCGGCGGACAGCACCTGCTGTGTCACCTCGGCGCACACATCCTCCGGATTGAGCAGGGGAGAGGCATAATCCGTCCATACCAACTCCGCCGTGCCGCCGTACAACGCCGCCGTCTGCTGTGCAATCTCCGTCACATGCCGCTTCACGAACTCCCGCGTCCCGGGCGTAACGGTACGCAGCGTACCCTCCAGCTCCGCCAGCGGTGCCACGATGTTATAAGCCGTGCCCGCCTGCAGCTTACCCACGCCAATGAGCACCGGCTCTGTGGGCGAGGTGAGCCGGGTGGACACCGCCTGCAGCGCAACCACCGCCGCGCTGGCGATATAGAGCGCATCCACTCCCTTCTGAGGGGTGGAGACGTGGGCCGCCCGACCGTGTATCGTGATCTTAAAATGATCCACCGCCGCGTTGTTGGGTCCCGGCGTCACACCCACGCTCCCTACCGGAAGATCCGACGCGGTGTGCAGGCCGAATACCCGCTCCGCTCCGTCCAGCAATCCCTCCCGAAGGAATTCCCGTGCGCCCGCGCCGACTTCCTCGGCGTGCTGGAAGAAAAAGCGGATTTCACCGCCGAATTCTCCCCGGGACGCGGCCAGCGCTCTGGCCGCCCCCAGCAGGCAGGCAGTGTGAGCGTCGTGGCCGCAGGCGTGCATCACGCCCGGATTTTGGGAACGGTAAGGCGTCTCCTGCGTCTCCGCAATCGCCAGGGCGTCTGTATCCGCACGGAGAACGATCACGCGGTTTCCCGGCTTCTCCCCGCGCAGTACAGCGTATACCCCGGTTTCGCCGCAGCGATGGTGCTCCCAAATTCCATAGGAATCCAGTTCCTCTTCAATGCGGCGGGCGGTGCGCTGCTCATGAAGGCTCACCTCGGGATGGGTATGAAAGTCACGCCGCAGAGCGACTAAACGCTCGGTATCCTCGTTAATTTTCTCCAGAATGTTCATAAAATCCTTCCTCCATTCGTGCCTCTTTTCCGCAAAACACATAGACAAAGTATGTATTTTGAAAGTATGCCCGACTCCCCGTCTCCTGTCAAGAGAAACTTCCATTTGGGAGGTTTCTTTCATCTGCTCAAGGCTGCCGCCGATGACGTCCCTCCTGCTCTGTCAATATTTTACAAAGCGGGAAGAAAAACAATTTCGTTAATTTTCTGCAAACTCCTTCCAATTGTTGCAAAAGCAAGTTGACATCAAACCAGAAATACGCTATTTTTGGATTAGTTAAAACAACTACAATTTTAGAAAGAAGGCATGTAACAATGAAAAAATATCAGTGCTCCCTGTGTGGGTATATTTATGACGAAGAAGCCGGTCTGCCGGATCAGGGAATCGCCCCTGGCACAAAGTGGGAAGACGTCCCGGAAGACTTTGTCTGCCCGGAGTGCGGCGCTCCCAAGGATCAGTTTGAGCTGGTCGGCTAAGCCGTCCCCTTTCGTTCCTAAAAACAGCCCCGCCTGCAGGGCGGGGCTGTTTCACTCACAGTACCTTATCCGATGAAGCAGATATAATGTTTGCTTACACAGCTGAAGATCTCACGATCCCGACGGTTCCAGGCACATCCAAAAATTGACTGTTTTCCGCAATTGTGCTATAATGAGAAAAACAAATTCCCCATGACCGCACAAGCGATAAAAACAGAAACGCCTCCCGTCGGATAACCTTCTGCAGAGCAAAACGCCTTTGTTGGACAGGGATTGTTTAAAACTATATTGAGAAGGAGTCGTGGCTATGGATTACAGTGCAATGATACAAAACCGGAAATCTGTTCGGGCATTCCAGGACAAGGAAGTTCCCGGTTCCGCTCTGGCTGAAATCAAGGAATATTTCCTTAACAATTGCAAAAAATTGATTCCTTCCATTGATACGCAGGTTCGCATTTTCGGCAGCGACGTCAAAGATGCGCTGGAAGGAGCCGCAGGCTACGAGCAACTGATGATCGGCGCTCCGTGCTATCTGCTGCTCTTTTCGGAGTATGCAGAATATACCGCAGAGAATGCCGGCTTCATTGCGGAGGATCTGATTCTGAAGCTGACAGAGATGGATTTAAACAGCTGCTGGCTGACCTTTGGCGATGAGGACCAGGTCAAAAAGGCATTGGATCTGAATACTCCTCTGCACCTTCAGGCAATCATCGCTTTCGGCTACGGAAAGAAAACTTCCAAGCTGATCCGTCTGAATATCAAGAGCATGTCCAAAATCGACGCGGAAGTAAAGCGGGAGTATTACTCTCCCAAGCTGGGAATCAACGATCTGGTCTTTGCCGAAAAATGGGGGCGCAAGGACGGTGTGGACGATCTCATCGGTGATATGGAAAGCATGCTCTGGCGGGCATTTTATGCCGCCAGTCTGTCTCCCAGCTTCCTCAACCGCCAGCCCTATGGCTTCGTGCTCCACGGTACGCGGGTAACGCTGGTTCGGAAAAAGGATGTATACACCGACGAGGTCAGTGCAAAACTGGATCTGGGTATTGTGATGCTGCACTTTGCAGGGGTAGTATCTCAGTCGGCAGGCAGGCTGACCTGGAACATGGGCGCTCCCGATACGGATCTGGGGTTGCCGGATGACTGTACGGCTGTGGCTTGGTGCAAACTGTAAAAGCGCCCTGTACCGCAAATAAAATTCTTTTGTCGGTAATCGGCCCGATTCGGGTGTGATTATAAAATATGAAATATGAAAGAGAGGCACTCAAAATGGTTGAATTCTATCGTTGT
>QKDF01000257.1 GCA_003245395.1 Clostridia bacterium | reverse complement strand
GACTGATGCGCGTCGCGGCAGGTGGTATCGGTGATCAGCAGCTTCTTCTGATCCAGCACCCACTTGCTCACGGCCTCAGGGCCCTCTTTATCCAGCATTTGCTTGAGACCGTCGGGCCGCACGCCGGTAACCGGCGGCAGGCGGGGCTCGTCATAGACCTTGTGAGCGCCCTGCTCCTTCACCACGATCTTAGCGATATACTTGAGCATCTTCGTGGCGCGGTCCCGGCCTTCGTCAATCTCAAAGAGCTCCGGCGTCTCATCGATGAACTTGGTATGGCACTTGCCCTCCAGGAAGACAGGGTTTTGCAGGATGTTGGAGATAAAGGCGATGTTCGTCTTGACTCCGCGGACGTGGATTTCACGGATGGCCCGGGACGCTTTGTGGCAGACACCCTCAAACGTGGTGTCCCAGGTGGTGACCTTTACCAGCAGGGAGTCATAGTACGGAGAAATCACCGCGCCGGCTCCGGCCGTGGCACCGTCCAGACGGACACCGAAGCCGCCGGGAGAACGATAGGCTGTAATCTTACCGGTATCAGGGGCAAAATTATTGGCGGGATCCTCAGTGGTCACTCGGCACTGAATGGCATAGCCATTGTGCTTCACGTCGGACTGTTCTGCGATTCCGATACGGGAATCACTGAGGGGGTATCCCTCGGCAATCAGGATTTGAGAACGGACCAAATCCACACCGGTGACCATTTCAGTGACCGTATGCTCCACCTGAATGCGGGGGTTCATCTCAATAAAGTAGTGATTGCCGTCCCGATCCACCAGAAATTCCAGTGTACCCGCGTTGGTGTAGCCCACCCGCTTCGCGATCTTGACCGCATCCTCATACAGGGCCTCGCGCACTTCCTGTGCCACGGAGAACGCGGGAGTGAACTCCACAACCTTCTGATAGCGGCGCTGGAGCGAGCAGTCACGCTCAAACAGGTGCACCACATTACCCTGCTCGTCGCCCAGTACCTGAATCTCAATGTGTTTGGGCTGGACAAGGAACTTCTCCATGAAGATATCGTCGTTGCCAAAGGCTTTCTTCGCCTCCGACTTCACCAGATCGTAATTGGTGCCCACTTCCTCCACGGTATCGCAGCGGCGCATACCGCGGCCGCCGCCGCCGGCTGCGGCCTTCAGAATCACCGGAAACCCGAACTTTACCGCCAGCTCCTGCGCAGTTTTACGATCAGGAATTGGGTCCTTGGTACCAGGGGTCGTGGGGACGCCGCACTCAATGGCCAATGCTTTGGCGGAGAGCTTGTCGCCCATCATGTCCAGAACCTTGGAGCTGGGGCCGATAAATTTAATACCGGCCTCTTCACAAGCCCTGGCAAAGTCTCCGTTTTCAGACAGGAAGCCATAGCCGGGATGGATGGCATCGGCGCCATGGCGCTTGGCCAGCTCAATAATACGGGGGATATCCAGATAGGCACCCAGCGGGCTTTCACTCTCTCCGATCAGATAAGACTCGTCGGCGGCGGTACGAAACAGGCTGTAGGTATCTTCATTTGAATAAATGGCGATTGTCTGCAGTCCCAGGTCATGGCAGGCGCGGAATACACGCATGGCAATCTCGCCACGGTTAGCTACCAAAACTTTTTTAAATTCTCTGCTCATAGATTCCTCCTTTTCGCGGGTTCTGTCACACCCGCACTGATTTTCAGCAGCCGCGCAGGACGGCGCGGAACTGTTTTCTCGTTTTTACGCAACCGTGCGTCTATTTAAGTAATTTCAGTATACTCCATCGACGTAACGTGCTGCAAGGCAAGATTGGGAAATTCCGCTTTTTTGGATAAGTATACATCCCGCAAAGCGGATCGCTTTCCTGCTCTGTCCATTTTTCACATTCCCGTATTTGTTTTCCAAGCGCCGCATCCGCTGGACGGATGCGGCGTTGATTTTTCTGTTCTTCTCTTACTTTTTAGCCTTGGAATCCACAACATCCCGCAGCAGCGCAGCAAAGTCACCGCGGCTCATGACGCCAAGATCGCCTTCAGCCCGATGGCGTACCGCCACGGCTCCGTCAGCCGCTTCCTTATCGCCGACAACCAGCATATAAGGAACCTTCTCCAGCTGGGCCTCCCGGATTTTCTTGCCGACCTTTTCATTGCGGTCATCAACTTCCACACGGAAACCCTGTGCGAACAGTTCCTTCTGCAGATCATATGCATAATCGTTGGCGCGGTCAGTGATGGTCAGCACCCGCACCTGCTCCGGCGCCATCCATGTGGGCAGCGCTCCGGCATACTCCTCCAGCAGATAGGCCAGCGTCCGCTCGTAGCAGCCCAAGGAAGTCCGGTGGATGATATAGGGGGTCTTCTTCTGGCCGTCGGCGTCCACATACTCCATGCCGAACTGTTTGGCAAGCAGCATGTCGATCTGGATCGTAACCAGAGTATCCTCCTTGCCAAATACATTTTTATACTGAATATCCAGCTTGGGGCCATAGAAAGCAGCCTCGTCGACACCGATGGTGTACTTCACGCCCAAATCGTCGAGAATCTGCCCCATGATGCTCTGCGCATGTTCCCACTGCTCCGGAGTTCCCTCATACTTGTTGTTGGAGTTGGCGGGGTCCCACTGGGAGAAGCGGAACGTGCATTTATCCAGCATGCCCACAGTGCCCAGCATATATTTAGCCAGATCCAGGCAGCCCTTGAACTCATCTTCCAGCTGCTCAGGACGGAGGATCAGATGGCCTTCGGAGATGGTGAACTGGCGCACACGGATCAAGCCGTGCATTTCGCCGGAATCCTCATTGCGGAACAGAGTCGAAGTCTCACCCAGGCGCATGGGCAGATCGCGATAGCTGCGTGCCCGGTTCAGAAATACCTGATATTGGAACGGGCAGGTCATCGGGCGCAGAGCAAAGCATTCCTTGGTCTCGTCATTGGGATCGCCCAGAACAAACATGCCATCCAGGTAGTGATCCCAGTGACCGGAAATTTTGTACAGTTCGCGCTTGGCCATATACGGCGTCTTCGTAAGCAGGTAGCCGCGCTTTTGCTCCACATCCTCAACCCAGCGCTGGAGCACCTGAATCACACGGGCACCCTTGGGAAGCAGGATCGGCAGACCCTGACCAATCACATCCACGGTCGTGAAATATTCGAGCTCGCGGCCGATCTTGTTATGGTCACGCCGACGGGCTTCCTCCTGCTGCGCCAGATATTCGTCCAGCTCCTCCTTCTTCGGGAAAGCCACACCGTAGATGCGCTGAAGCTGCTTGCGGCTGGAATCTCCCCGCCAGTAGGCGGCGTTGCAGGCGGTCAGCTTAATGCCGTTGCCCTTGATGCGGCCCGTGGAGTCCAGATGGGGGCCGGCGCACAGATCGGTAAAGTCCCCCTGTTTATAAAAGCTGATGACGGCGTCGGCAGGCAGATCGTTGATCAGCTCCACCTTATAGGGTTCGCCCTTTTCCTCCATGAACTTCAGGGCTTCCTCGCGGGGCAGTTCAAACCGCTCCAGCTTCAGCTTTTCCTTGCAGATTTTACGCATCTCCGCCTCGATCTTTTCCAGATCTTCCGGGCTGAATGTCTCTGCAGAGTCCAGATCGTAGTAAAAGCCGTTGTCGATGGAAGGGCCGATCGCCAGCTTAGTTTCGGGCCACAGCCGCTTCACCGCCTGCGCAAGCACATGAGAGCAGGTATGCCAGTAAGTTCTGCGATAGCTCTCATTTTC
>QKDF01000048.1 GCA_003245395.1 Clostridia bacterium | reverse complement strand
AGGGCCGCCGCCGTCGCGCACTGCTCTATCATCTCCAGCGGGGCAGCGCAGGCCTGCAGTGTGGCCGCCTCCAATACCTGAGTTCGGGTCGGATCTTCCTTCGGGATGGAATACGCCCGGGACAGCGGTTCAAACGCCACCGCGTCCTCGTCGATCAGTTCCAGCAGGCGGTTGCGCACCTGTTCGCCCTTTTCCAGCATCCGCCGGATATCAGGCTCCACAGCGGCGTATTTTTTCCGCCCTAAAGTCAGATTCCCAGCCATGGAGCACAGCGCCGCCCCCAGTGCGCCCACCAGAGCGGCCGCTCCACCGCCGCCGGGTACCGGCGCGGCAGAGGCAAGCGACGATACAAAATCCGTGCAGCGTTCCTCGCGCAACAATTCACCCATATAGTCCTCCTCTCCAGACTTAAAACAGTCCGGTGATTTTTCCGTTCTCATCCACATCGATTTTCTCCGCAGACGGAACTTTGGGCAGACCGGGCATGGTCATAATATCACCCGTCTGTGCCACCAGAAAGCCTGCTCCGGCGTTGACCTTCAGATTCCGGACCGTGATCCGGAAACCCCGGGGCGCCCCGATAAGCGCGGCATCGTCGGAGAAGGAATACTGCGTTTTTGCCATGCAAATCGGCAGATCTCCGTAACCGAGCTCCGTCAGCAGCTTCAGCTGCTTTTGAGCATTGGGCGTCAGATCCACTCCATCGGCGTGATAGATTTTTGCGGCAATGGTGTTCAGCTTTTCCTCCACAGAAGCCGCAGTGTCGTAGCAGAAATGGACCGGGTGCTCCTGCTCGCAAAGCCGCAGCACTTCCTGCGCAAGCGCCTCGCCGCCGGCACCGCCCCTGGCCCAAACCTCGCAGCGGGACACGGGAATTCCGCGTTCCCGGCACCGGGTCTCCAGCAGCGACCACTCCGCATCCGTATCCGTCGGGAATGCATTGACAGCGACCACGCAGGGCAGGCCAAAAACCTGCCGCAGGTTATCCACATGCTGAAAAAGATTGGGCAGCCCCTGCTCCAGGGCATTCAGGTTCTCCTGTCCGAGTTCTGCCTTTTCCACGCCGCCGTGATGCTTCAGTGCCCGCACGGTAGCAACCACCACTGCAGCGGAGGGTGCGAATCCAGCGGCCCGGCACTTGATATCGATAAATTTTTCAGCGCCCAAATCCGCGCCAAAGCCCGCCTCCGTCACTACGTAATCGCCCAGCTTCATGGCCGTGTCAGTGGCCAGAATCGAGTTGCAGCCGTGGGCAATGTTGGCAAAAGGCCCGCCGTGGATCAGGGTGGGCGTATGTTCCAGTGTCTGCACCAGGTTCGGCTTCACCGCATCCTTGAGCAGCGCAGCCATGGCGCCTTCGGCATGCAGGTCGTGTGCAGTGACAGGCCGATCGTCCCGGGTGTAGGCCACCACCATCCGGGCCAGCCGCACCTTCAGGTCGGCAAGTCCGGTTGCCAGACACAGCGCGGCCATGACCTCGGACGCCACGGTAATGTCAAAGCCGTCCTCCCGGGGAATCCCATTGGCCTTCCCGCCCAGGCCGCACGCAATGCTGCGCAGCTGCCGGTCGTTCATATCCACACCGCGCTTCCAGACAATTTTGCGCACATCCACGTCCAGCGCGTTCCCCTGCTGGATATGATTATCCAGCAGCGCGGCCAGCAGATTATTGGCGGCACCGATGGCATGAAAATCTCCGGTAAAATGCAGATTGATGTCCTCCATGGGCACCACCTGTGCATATCCGCCTCCGGCGGCGCCCCCCTTCACGCCGAACACAGGACCGAGAGACGGCTCCCGCAGGCACAGGACCGTCTTCTTCCCTATTCTGGTCAAAGCATCCGCAAGTCCCACACTAACGGTGGTCTTTCCCTCTCCGGCAGGGGTAGGGTTGATGGCGGTGACTAAAATCAGTTTTCCCTTGCGGGGCTTGTCCCGCAAAGAATGAATATCCAGTTTGGCCTTGGAGCGGCCATAGGGCTCCAGAATGTCCTGCCCGATTCCCAACCCGGCTGCCACCTCTGAAACAGGCCGCAGCCGAGCTTCCTGAGCGATCTCAATATCGCTTTTTATGGTCATGTCGTTTTTCTCCTGTCGAAAAAAATCGTTTTCGCGGGGTTTATCCGCTATCATACCCGATTTCAGGCGAAAACTCAAATGGAAAAACGACTGTCATTACAGTATTCCCCGATTTTTGGTAAAAAACACAGGCGCGGCAATACCGCGCCTGTGTTTGATTTGGCAGGTTACTACTCCAGATTCTCACCGGTTTCCTTACTGAATACATGCGCGACATTTCCGCCAAATGTAAACGCAATGGGGTTTCCCGCGGAAAAAGCGACCCGATTGGGGCCTTGCAGATCCATTGTCTGAACGATGATCACCGTATCATGCCCGCAGGCATTGACGTGCAGGTGCACGGCGGAACCCATCATTTCGGATACGTCTACGGTACCATGGATGCGGTTTTCTCCATCACCGGCCAGCAGAATATGTTCTGGTCGGACGCCAAGGGTAATCGGCTGAGGCGGTGTATTCTTCGCCGCCAACGCGGCCTGTTTTTCATCGGAGAGGACGATTCGGGCCGTCTCCAGCGCCACCGTATACTTGCCGTCCTCCTGTATCAGCTCGGCATCGTAAAAGTTCATCTGGGGCATGCCGATGAAACCCGCAACAAACAGATTGGCCGGATGCTCAAACACTTCCTGCGGCGAGCCGATCTGCTGAATAACACCGTCCTTCATAATGACAATCCGGTCGCCCAGCGTCATGGCCTCGATCTGGTCATGGGTCACATAGATAAACGTGGTGTCGATCTTCTGGCGCAGCTTGATGATCTCCGCCCGCATCTGGTTGCGCAGTTTGGCGTCCAGATTGGACAGCGGCTCATCCATCAGAAACACCTTCGGGCTGCGGACGATGGCACGCCCGATGGCCACGCGCTGACGCTGACCGCCGGAGAGCGCCTTCGGCTTGCGGTCCAGATACTGGGAGATGTCCAGAATTTCCGCCGCCTCCCGCACCTTGCGGTCGATCTCCTCTTTGGGCGTCTTTTTTAGCTTCAGCGCAAATTTCATGTTCTCATACACCGTCATGTGAGGATACAGGGCATAATTCTGGAACACCATGGCGATATCCCGATCTTTGGGTGCCACGTCGTTCATCAGATTTCCGTCGATGTACAGCTCGCCGCCGGAGATCTCCTCAAGTCCGGCGATCATGCGCAGCGTGGTGGACTTTCCGCAGCCGGAGGGGCCCACCAGCACAATGAATTCCCGATCTGCAATCTCCAGGCTGAAATCCCGGACTGCCAGCACACCCTCTGCCGTGACAGTGAGATTGTGCTTTTTCTCCCCGTCGCCTTTCGTTTTCCGATCCGTGTTGGGATAGACCTTCTTCAGATTTTTCAGGGATACAGTCGCCATAAGCAACAACTCCGGCAGCACCGCCTCCGCGAAATGCCGCCTCACAGCCGACCGAAGCCGCGCTGCCTTACGACAGGTCTCCACACTGCCGCACCGCGAGTTGAACGGTTTGTATGCTCTCCTCCATTCTTGAATCCCGGCTGACGAACCAGGTGGAGTCGTCCGCCGGACCGGACTGGGGCGGTGCCACCGCCCAATGATTTTTTAGATTGAAACGTTTCCAATTCTTTTTGTCTAATATAACACATATATGACAGGCTGT
>QKDF01000061.1 GCA_003245395.1 Clostridia bacterium | reverse complement strand
CACCGGAAACCGTCTGATTGCTCTGCTGGCCGCCGGTTTTGCGATCATCTCCATCATTCCCCCCGTGGATGCCTTCAGCATATCCCAGCACAGTCAGATCAGTCGTCTGGAGAGCATTCTCCAGACAGAAGGAATGCTCAGTGGCGATGTGCTGACGCCCAAATCCAGCGCCTCGGAAGTAACCAAAAAGGAAACCACCAGTATCCTCTCCTATCTGGATCGCCATGCCGCTCTTGATGAGCTTTCATGGCTCCCGCAAAATTTTGATCTTTATGAAGATATGGAGACCACCTTCGGGTTTGCCTCAACATATTCCGGGTATGACCCGGACACCAAATACGCGCAGTTCTCGATCGTATCCAATGCCCCTCTGTCCATCTCCGGCTATGACATTTCCGTTAATCTCTATTCCAGCCGCTATGATTCGAACACTCAGCCAATTTCGTTTACGGTTCGGAACAATGTGTACAGCATGTCCGTATCCCATACCTCCGACAGCGATGCCAGGGTATCCGTTCAGGCAGCAGACGGCACAGAACTGGTGGGAACCGATCTCTACAGTTTTGTTAAACCGCTTTTTGATGCCAATCCCGGTTCCATGAACGAGTTGCCCGCAGAAAAGCTGACTCTGGACGCAGAGCAGAACGGATACCGCCTGCGCATCATTTTCCAGAACATCAATGTGGACTCCGGCTCCTCCGGGATCGGAATTGACTACAGCATGATCGTTTTGTTCGGAGCTCCGTAAACTGCACAGAGTAATAAAAATGCATTTGATGCCGGCAGCCGCCCTCCGCGGCTGCCGGCATTTTCTTTCGGATTTGCGTCGCCTTTCCACACAGAGGATGCGATGGAAACATTTACAGATTGCAAAAAGTTACAAAACAGTTACAATGAATGTACGGAGGTGACAAAATGAAAAACGTAAAAAACAAACTCATCTTTGTCCTTACATCAGCGATTCTTGCAGCCGGCTTGACGGTAAGTGCCTCAGCGCAGAGCTTTACCAACGGAACACCCTGTTCCGAAAGCAGTGCCGACTGGAACACCATTCTCTCAAATGCAGGCGGCTCGAACTGCGTATTTGGTTTCAGCAGCCCGTACAGTTCCGGTTCTTCTAATGTGCTGTCCGGTTCTGATGCAAAATCACTGCTGGGAGATCTGTATTCCAATTGTCCGTCCGGGCAGGTCTCCGACAGTACCAAGGGACTCGCCGGAACCCAAACGGACGTGACTGGAACAAGCCAGACCTGCCCAAATACCACGGGAACCACCGGTAAGCAAAGTACAGCGAACGTTCAAGCCGCTGCCGACAAGAGCCCGGCCACAGTCTCTAAGCAGGCAAACACAGTCTCAGCCACAGAGACACCCTCTTCTTCTGAGAAAGCAGTCACAGAGACAACGACCGCCGCACAACCAGCGGTGACGGAAACGGCAGCAGAACCGGAGTCAGTGGACAGTTCTGTGCCTGCCACGGCAACTGCTCCGACTTCCAGCAGCTGCAATGTCACTGACAATCAAGCCGCTTCTGACGCCAGCACATCTCAGTCCTCTGAAAATACACTGATGCAGCGCATCAACAGCTTCCTGAAAAAATGCGGCATCGATCTGAATTCCATGGGCATTACTCTGCCCGGCTGCGGGAATACGACGGCTTCTGTCCCCGCTTCCAGCGGATCAGATGAAGCTGTTCAGCAGTCGAATACAGCTGACAACACCGGTACGACCACATCCACCGGGAGCGATGCGAACGCAGCCAATCAGACCACATCTTCCGGAAGTAATCAGTCTACGCAGACCACAACCTCTTCCGGTCAGAGCAGTTCCGGTTCTTCAAATACGCAGAACGCGGACAATTTGAGCTTTGAGGAGCAAGTCGTGGCGCTTGTCAATGAGCAGCGCGCCGCCAACGGCCTGCAGCCCCTGACACTCAGCACGGCGCTGTCCAACGCGGCACGGGCCAAGTCTCAGGACATGCATGACAACCACTACTTTGCGCACGAAAGCCCTACTTACGGTTCTCCCTTTGATATGCTTACATCCTTCGGGATCAGCTACCGCTCCGCGGGCGAAAATATTGCCATGGGCTATGCCACGCCCGAAGCGGTTATGACCGCCTGGATGAATTCTTCCGGTCACCGGGCCAACATCCTCAACGCCTCCTATACGCAGATCGGCGTTGGATATGTGGCGGACGGAAATTACTGGACGCAGGAATTCACCGGCTGATCTCCCAACCGTCCATACAAGGATACAGACGTACCAATGTGCCGCGGGAATTCTCCCGCGGCACATTTTTTTGGATGCCGTCTCCATGGACAATCCGGATTTGTTCCGGCTCTGCGCAGAATTTTTCAATCATGCAGCCTTTGGAACTATAGCTTGATTCAAGTTCTGCTCTTTTGCTATAATGGGTTACATCTGAAAGGAAGGGCTGCCCATATGTATCGCATTTTGTTTGTATGTCATGGCAATATCTGCCGCTCTCCCATGGCGGAGTGTGTTTTGAAGGATATGGTCCGCAAGCGGGGGCTTGCCGACCTGTTCATGATCGATTCCGCTGCCACCAGTACAGAGGAAATCGGAAACCCCGTTCATCCCGGAACACGCCGAAAACTGAATGACGTGGGCATTCCTTTATGCGGGCATCGGGCCGTACAGCTTCGCCGGACGGATTACGGGCAATACGATTACATTTTGGGCATGGATACGCCCAATATCCGCAACATCCTGCGCATTGTTGGGAGTGATCCGGAAAAGAAGGTTCACCGCTTGCTGGATTTTTCCGATCATCCGGGGGACATCGCCGATCCGTGGTACACCGGAAATTTTGACGCGACTTACGACGACATTATGCATGGATGTGAAGGACTGCTGAACTCATTGGTGCAAAAACAGGTTGCTCCTGGCTTATAAATTTTTTACAGTATCAAATCAAAAGAAATTTGAAAATTATGGAACAAAATAATTGAATAAGAGAAAGTAAGATGGTATAATACCATAGAACAAGTTTTTTATCAGATCAGCTATATAGACAGGTTTCCAGTCCAACAGAGCTTTCTTTAGGTGTTTTCCATCTGTACCGCCCTGTCTGATTGTAGGCCGAGACATGTCGTTCCAGGAGAAATGCAACATGTATGAAGAAATCTCGAAATATAAAATTCTGATCATCGACGACGGTATGCTCAATCAGTTTGTCCTTGATAAGATCCTTGGTAATATCTATACGTTGAGAAAAGCTTATACAGCCAAAGAAGCATTGGAAATTGTACATCAGTTCCGGCCTCATCTGATTTTATTGGATATTATTTTGCCGGACGCAAACGGTTTTGACGTTCTCGCCTCCTTAAACGAACTGGAAGATACCCATAACATTCCCGTCATTATCTGCACCGGTCTTGACAGTGACGCCGATGAAGAAAAAGGGTTCATGCTTGGAGCGGTGGATTATATTAAAAAGCCGTTCAAGGATGCCATCGTGTTGGCTCGCGTCAATACCCAGATTCGAATTATCAAGCAGATGCGGACCATTGAACAGCTTGGCCTGATCGATGCTCTTACGGAAATCTCCAATCGCCGGGCCTTTGACAATCAGATCCAATATGAATGGCGCCGAGCTGTCCGTGAAAGAAGCGAGATCAGCATGCTGATGCTGGATATCGACAAATTCAAAAATTTTAATGATACCT
>QKDF01000100.1 GCA_003245395.1 Clostridia bacterium | reverse complement strand
CATCAAAAGTTGCAAAACGCATTGACGGTTTCAAATTGGGAGCGTAAAATGGCCATAAAAAATCAAGATTTAAGGGAGGCCTACCATGGATTTTGAAAAGCTTACTGCATTTCGCAACCGCGAAAACCTGTTTGGACAGAAAATGGGGATTACCGTTGCGGAGATCGGTCCCGGATATGCCCGGGCAATCAAAACTTTTCAGCCAGACGAGCGCAACCCGGCGGGCCTTCCCCACGGAGGTGTATATTTCACGCTGGCGGACACTGTCAGCGCCTCTGCGGCAGCAAGCTCCGGCTATCACACCGTTACCGTCTCCAGCAGCTATAATTTTCTGCGCAGTGCCAAAATCGGAGATACAGTGACGGCAGAGGCCCGACAAGTACACACCGGCAAGTCCATCAGCGTATATGACGTGCGCTTGTCCACGCAAGAGGGGATTCTGGTGGGTACCGCCTGTTTCACCTTTTATGTTTTGGATCGGAAAATTGAGCTATAAAGAAACTCCCTGCGCCACTCGGACGCAGGGAGTTTCTTTATTGGGCGCTTTTCTGGAACGCGACACGTTCCGTACCATCTTCGATGGTGATTAACCCACAGCGGTGAAAACCGTTCTTTTCCAGCACATGCTGCATCACCAGATTATCACCATGCGTGTCAATCCGGATATTCCCGCAACGAGCAAGACTCCAGTCCAGACAAAATCTGCCTGCGCCGGGAATCGTTCCATCCGAGCCAAGGCGATGCACCACCCCATAGGGGGCGTCATTCAACCAAGAACCCTCCCGAGTTACATGATAGGAGGGCTCGTCTCCCACAAAAAAGCAGAAAACGGCGACAATTTTCCCGTCTTGCTCACAGACAAAACTCTGTTTGCGGCGAATGTCCTCACTGATTAATTCCAGGCTGGGATAACCGTTGATCCATTGGTTCATATTCCCGCTTTTGCGCATAAAGCGGCGGGCGGTGTCATAAACCTCCATCATGGCTGACAGGTCTTTTTCCTCCGCAGGACGTACAGTCAGTTCCAGCTTACTCACTTCTTAAACCCATCCTTAAGCGACACGCTGCGGTTAAACACCAGATGGCCAGGATGGGAATCCTTGTTGTCCAGGCAGAAATAACCCAGGCGCATAAACTGGAAATTGGCAGGCGCTTCGGCGCCGGCCAGATCAGCCTCCACCTTGCACCCCCGGACAGTTTCAAGTGAGTCTGGATTCAGATAATCCAGGAAATTCTTGTCCGCTCCGTCCGGGTCTTCATCGGTAAACAGGTTGTCATACAGACGAACCTCAGCATCCAGGGCCGTATTGGCATCCACCCAATGGATCGTGGCCCCTTTGACCTTGCGTCCGTCTGCAGGATCACCGCCGCGGCTGTCCGGATCGTACTCACACAGAACCTCAGTCACGTTGCCCTGCTCGTCCTTTACGCAGCCCGTACAGGTAGCAAGATAGGCGCCCTTTAGCCGCACCTCATTTCCGGGATACATCCGCTTGTACTTCGGCACGGGAGTCTCCAGAAAATCGTCGGCCTCCATCCACAAATCCCGGGAAAAACTGATCTGACGAGTCCCGGCGGCCGGGTCCACAGGATTGTTCTCCACAGCGACCTGCTCAATTTTGCCTTCCGGATAATTGGTAACCGTCAGCTTCACCGGGCGGATAACCGCCATTGTACGTTTGGCCGTTTCATTGAGGTCCTCCCGCAGGCAGTGTTCCAAAAATCCAAAATCCACCGTGGAATCCGCTTTGGAAACGCCGATCCGTTCGCAGAAATTTCGGATAGAGCGCGGCGTATAGCCCCGGCGGCGCAGGCCGCACAGGGTCGGCATCCGGGGATCATCCCAACCGGCCACCCGGCCATCCTCCACCAACTGGCGGAGTTTACGCTTGCTCATAACCGTATAATTGATGCCCAGGCGCGCGAACTCAATCTGCCGGGGCTTTGCCGGCAGACCGCAGTTCTCCACCACCCAATTATAAAGCGGCCGGTGTGCCTCAAATTCCAGAGAACACAGCGAATGGGTGATATATTCCATTGCATCTTCAATGGGATGAGCAAAGTCATACATGGGATATATGCACCACTTATCCCCCGTCCGGTGGTGTGAGGCATGGTTGATGCGGTAAATCACAGGATCACGCATATTGAAGTTACCGGAGGCAAGATCAATTTTAGCACGCAATGTCATTTTGCCATTTTCAAAATCTCCGGCTTTCATCCGCCGGAACAGTTCCAGACTCTCCGCCTTGGGTCGGTCGCGGTAAGGACTCTGCGCCGGAGTGGTCAGATCGCCCCGCATATCCCGCATCTGATCGGGTGTCAGCTCACAGACATAGGCCAAGCCCTTCTCAATCAGTTCTTCAGCACACTCGTACATCTTGTCAAAGTACTCCGAGGCATAGAAAAACCGATTTCCCCAGTCAAAGCCAAGCCAGTGGATGTCCTCCTTGATGGCATCGACGTACTCCGTATCCTCCTTGGAGGGGTTGGTATCGTCCAGCCGGAGGTTGCACAGACCACCGTATTTCTCCGCAGTGCCAAAGTCAATGGTCAGCGCTTTGCAGTGGCCGATATGCAGATAGCCATTGGGCTCCGGCGGAAAACGGGTATGCACGGTCATGCCCGCATACTGGCCGCCGGGGGCTATATCCTCCTCTATAAAACTATGGATAAAGTTCCGGCTCTCTGCAGCTTCCGCATCCGGAGTCTTGCGTTCCTCAGCCATATGCGTTCCTTCCTTCCCTGTTGCTTAATAAATTCATATTATACAAAGTTCGGAAAAGAAATGCAAGAGGAACCGCGTTACACCCAAAATCTTGGGTCTTTAGCACAAAACCCAATCTTCTATCACGTCCCGCAGTGTAATCGGAGTAACGAGCCCTTCCATTAACCGCAATGCCAAAGTCTGAATTTTGTCTGAAGACTGCGTGATCCGACAGACCTGGGAAACCGATTCTCCGTGGACAATCTTTAACCCATAGGTCTCCATATATGCATCCTGGTCATCTTCTGCCAGGATGTAGTATTCTGTGTGTTTCTCAAGAATCTCTTTTGTTCCAATTAAAAGTGAACGCATACAAATCCTCTCCCCCAAAAGTTCATCGTTTGCGTGCTTTATGTGGTCATCGTAACATGGATGTTTGTCGAATTTTGGCGAAATACGTCAGTGCGGTCGTATTTTTAATTTTTATAGACGCAGACTGCATTTTTCGTATCTTGCCATTACTTTTTATCTGCCGGATAAGCCCGACCCCATTCAGGCTCCATTTCCGTTTTCCGGAAGTCCGGCTTGGATTCCTGGCGGACCGTCCTCCGCCAGCAACTTTAATAGTTCGCTCTTATCATACAGCATCTCCAAAACCTGCAGCATCGCGCCCGTGGACAAATGCTCCGGCAGCTCCAGCTTTTTCAGCAGTGCGCGGCGCTTTTCTCCGCTGTCCGGGCCGCCCATCAGTCCCAGGTCCAATAGATCTGTGCGGGTCAACGGCTCTTTTTCGTACCGGACAGTCTGTCCGTCCTCAAAGGTAGCCCCGGCCCGTTCCAGTGCCGCAAGCAAAACCTCGGGCCGCATTCCCTCAACACCCAGTTTTCCTTCTTTCCCGGCTTTGCGTTTGCGGTGTTCTTTCCCATAAAGATCCGGAATATATGCCTGCTTTACATGTTCTTTGGGCAAGGCCCCCTTGAGGT
>QKDF01000153.1 GCA_003245395.1 Clostridia bacterium | reverse complement strand
AGAACGAATTCCCCTGACCATCAACAGCTATGATCGTGAAAAGGGAACCGTCACGATTATTTTTCAGATTGTGGGCGCTACCACGGAAAAACTCAACCGCCTGAAAGAGGGCGAAAGCCTGCATGACTTCGTCGGCCCTCTGGGTAAGGCCACGGAGACGGCCGGCCGCAAGAAAGTGGCTGTGGTCGGTGGCGGCGTGGGCTGCGCAATTGCTTATCCTGTCGCGAAAAAATTCCATGACGATGGAACTGAAGTCCACGCCATCATTGGTTTTAAGAGCAAGGATCTGGTGATTTTGGAAGATGAGTTCCGCGCGGCCAGCAACGTCTTGAAGGTTTGCACCGACGATGGCTCCTATGGCCAGAAGGGTCTGGTTACCGACGCACTCAAAGAGCTGATCGAAGCCGGTAACACCTATGATGAAGTGTTTGCCATCGGGCCGATGGTTATGATGAAGTTTGTCTCCAAGACCACCCAGCCTTATGGCATTAAGACCGTGGTTTCCATGAGCCCCATTATGATTGACGGTACCGGCATGTGCGGCGGCTGCCGCATCTCCGTTGGCGGCGAGACCAAGTTCGCCTGCGTGGACGGACCTGACTTCGACGGGCATCAGGTTGACTGGGATCTGGCGGTCAAGCGCGGTCAGATGTACAAGGAATTCGAGCTGCACAAGCACGAAGAAACCTGCAACCTGTTCAAGAAGGAGGTCCAGTAACCATGGCCAACATGTCTTTGAAGAAAAATCCGATGCCCGCTCAGGAGCCGGATGTACGCAATAAGAATTTCGAAGAGGTAACGCTGGGCTACACAGAGGAAATGGCTCTGGATGAGGCACAGCGCTGCCTGAACTGCAAGAACCATCCCTGCATCCAGGGCTGCCCGGTACAGATCCACATTCCCGAATTTATCGCCGAAGTGGCCAAGGGCAACTTTGAAGAGGCGTACCAGATCATCTCACAGACCAGTTCTCTGCCTGCCGTCTGCGGCCGTGTGTGCCCCCAGGAAGTGCAGTGCGAGAAGTACTGCGTACGTGGTGTGAAGGGCGAGCCTGTGGGTATTGGCCGTCTGGAACGGTTCGTGGCCGACTGGCACAACGCCAACATCAAGGCTGCCCCTGCCAAGCCGGAGTCCAACGGACATAAGGTGGCTGTGGTGGGTTCCGGCCCCTCCGGCCTGACCTGCGCGGGCGATCTGGCCAAGAAGGGCTATGACGTCACCGTATTTGAGGCCCTGCATCTGGCTGGCGGTGTACTGGTCTACGGCATCCCCGAGTTCCGTCTGCCCAAGGCGATCGTTCAGAAGGAAGTGGACGGGCTGAAAGCTCTGGGTGTGACCGTTGCGACTAACACGGTTGTTGGCCGTGCCATCACCATTGACGAGCTGATGGAGGAAGAGGGCTTCGAAGCCGTGTTTGTCGGCTCCGGCGCCGGTCTGCCGATGTTCATGCATATTCCCGGAGAAAACTATAAGGGCGTCTATTCCGCCAATGAGTTTTTGACCCGTATCAACCTGATGAAGGCTTATCGGCCCGATTCCGACACGCCCATCCAGCACCCGAAGAAGGTGGCTGTGGTCGGCGGCGGCAACGTGGCGATGGACGCGGCCCGCTGCGCCAAGCGTCTGGGTGCCGAAGTGTACGTCGTCTACCGCCGCGGCATGGAGGAACTCCCCGCCCGTAAAGAAGAGGTGGAGCATGCCGAGGAAGAGGGTATCATCTTCAAGACCCTCAACAACCCCATTGAGATTCTGGCAGATGAGAACGACGACGTGCGTGCGATCCGCTGCATCAAGATGGAGCTGGGCGAGCCCGATGCTTCCGGCCGCCGCCGTCCGGTGGAAGTTGCCGGCAGCGAGTTCGACATTGAAGTGGACAGCGTCATCATGGCGCTGGGCACCACGCCCAACCCGCTGATCAAGTCCACGACCAAGGGCCTGGAGATCAACAAAAAGGGCGGCATCGTGGTCAACGAAGACGGCCTGACCTCCCGCGAGGGTGTCTATGCCGGCGGCGACGCCGTCACCGGTGCGGCTACTGTAATCTTGGCCATGGGCGCCGGCAAGACCGCTGCCAAGGCCATTGATGAGGCTCTGAGCAAGTAACATACGCTGGTTAAAAGGAGAAGTGTCCCAGCGGGCGCTTCTCCTTTTCCAAATATCGAAAGATGCAGGATAAGCCGCGGGGCAGCACCTGCGGCTGAGTGCTAAAAAGGAAGGAATAAATGACATGGTTCGTCATATTGTGATGTGGAAATTTCTCCCCGGAACAGAAAAGGAACGAGAGGCATTCCTGACTGCGCTGCAGGGGTTGTATGGTGTGATCCCGCAGATGAAAACATGCGAAATTCAGCGGAATGTAGGCCCCGGCGACTATGATGCCGCAATTATCGCAGACTTTGAATCCGTGGAGGACGTGCAGACGTATCTGGACGACCCCCGGCATCTGGCAGTCGCTGGGATGTGCAAGCCCATCCGGGAAAGCCGGGCGGGTTTCGATTATACCATCTGAGCAACACCTGAAAAAGACGTCCCTGTGCCATTGGCACAGGGACGTCTTTTTATGCGGAATATGGGAAGAAAAGAATCGACAGTTCAGGCCACATGGCCCTGTTGGATAAGAGTCATTGCTCGCGGACTTCGTACAGATCCGTGCGCCGCGCTGAGAGAATGGGCAACTGCTGCCGCACGGCCTCCATACGCGTGAAATCCAGATCGGCATACAACACCGCAGCTTCTCCGTCTGCTCGACACAGCACGGTGCCCCAGGGGTCCACGGCGATGGAGTTGCCATAGGCCACATAAGATGCCGTTTCATCCCGGGCTGGAGAGACACCCACCGTGAAGCACTGATTGTCCACTGCCCGCTGGCGGAACAGCAGTTCCCAGTGGGCAGGGCCGGTGGTCATGTTGAATGCAGCTGGGACGAAAATCACCTTGGCACCCTGCAGAGTCATGCATCGTGTCAACTCTTCAAACCGCAAATCGAAGCAGATACACAACCCCATTCGACCAAACTCGGTGTCAAACGTGGTGATTCGGTCACCGGGAGAGAGCGTCTCGGACTCCATGAAGCGCTGCCCGCCCTTTACATCAATATCAAACAGGTGAGCTTTGCGGTGTTTTGCAATTTCCTCGCCGCTGCGGTCATAGACGTAAGCGGTGTTATACACGTTTCCATCGCAGAGTTCCGGTATGCTGCCACCCACAATGTAAATCTGCAGCTCTTTTGCCAGGGAGGACAAAGCCGACTGGGCCTCTCCGCCTGCCGACTCTCCATAGGCCCGGAAACAGGCGTTGTCGTAGGGACAGCAGAACATCTCCGGCAGAACCACGATGTCCGCCCCGCTTGACGCGGCCTCCCGAATTTTGTCACAGGCCAGGAAAATGTCGGCCGTCTTATCACCGGAGCCGCCGGCAAGCTGAATCAGAGCCACTTTCATAAGAATTCCTCCCCATACATGCCGTGGCGGCCTTGCTCCGCCCGGAAGATCTAACTTCAGTATACCGGATTTTGGAGAAAATTTGCAAAATGTTTTTTCGAAAAAGTCAAAATACAGTGGGTATATCCGTTTTGATGCGGAACAGGATACTTAGCCATCAATCCGTGTAAATCTGCGAAACGTTTTCCCGTCCCGCTCCACGGGTTCGTTCCACATGGCGGCAGGGCGGACCCAAAGGCCACCTTCCCCGTAAAGCGG
>QKDF01000233.1 GCA_003245395.1 Clostridia bacterium | reverse complement strand
CTATTGAACCCTGAAAAGTGCGGCGAAACCCGTCGGTAGCGTAAATTTGTCATAGAAGAGCGCAGCGCAGCATATGGTATGCGGACGAGAACTATGCGGAAAGGATGAACCATATGGATAACCGCTATCCCTTTGTTTTACCGCCGCTGCCCTATGCATATGACGCGCTGGAGCCGGATCTGGACGCCCGGCTGCTGCGGTATCACCATGACAAGCATTTTGGTGCCGCCGTGGACAATCTGAATGCTCTGCTGGCACCTTATCCTGTTTATCAGAGCTGGACGCTCAGAGAGTTATGCCTGAACTGGGCTCAGCTGCCGGATGAAATTGCACCCGATGTGCGCAATAACGCCGGCAGCGTATTCAATCACACGCTGTACTTCGAACGGCTTCATCCTCTGCCGCCCTCCGCTCCATCCGCCCCGTTGGAGGGTGCGATCACGCGGACTTTTGGAGGAATGGACGGATTGTACAAAGCAATGAAGGGTGTGGCGCTGTCGGTGTTCGGCTCGGGCTGGGCCGTTCTGGCCGTGGGGCGCGATGGCAATCTGACCATTTTGAAAACCAAGAATCAGGACACCGTTCTCCCACTTGAGCCTGTTTTGTGCTGCGATATGTGGGAACATGCTTATTACCTGCAGTACCAAAACCGCCGGAAGGAATACTTTAACGCCTGGTGGAGACTGATTGACTGGCCCAATGCGACGAACAGTTGTAAGGAGCGCATTAACGGCCTGCCGGCCATCTCCTATGTCTAGATTCAAAAGCAGGCTGCTTGCGGCCTGCTTTTTTTGTCGTCTCCACCAAAAAATCAATGAAAAAATGCGTTGACAAGCGCCTCCTTTTCCGATAAAATATGCGTTTAGAGTAACGAGGTAGGAGGGTATTATGAGTTTGCTGTTGACCGGCGGAGCCGTATTTCGAAACGGAATGTTCCAGACATCTGACGTGGCCGTTAACCAGGGCCGTATTGTTTCCGTTTCCGCTTCTCTTTCCCGAGAAGGCCACTCCGTAATGGAAGTAAATGATAAGTTGATTGTTCCAGGTTTCGTTGATGTGCATGTGCATCTTCGGGAGCCTGGTTTTTCTTATAAGGAGACCATGGCCTCCGGCACGGCGGCTGCTGCCGCGGGAGGGTACACCGCCGTATGCCCCATGCCCAACCTGCGTCCGGTGCCGGACAACCCTGAATCGCTGGATGTGGAGCTGGACGCCATTGCCCGAGACGCCGCTGTTCATGTCTATCCCTACGGCGCCATCACCGCGGGAGAGCAGGGAGAGCGTCTGGCGGAGCTGGCGGGCATGGCTCCGGATGTCGTTGGCTTTTCGGACGACGGCAAGGGTGTGCAGTCCGATGCGCAGATGCGCCAGGCGATGCTCCTTGCGAAGGAACTGGGAAAACCTATTGTGGCACACTGCGAAGACAATCGCCTGCTGACTCCCGGAGGCTGTGTCCACGCAGGGGCCTGGGCTGCGGCCCACGGCTATACTGGGATTTCCTCCGAAAGTGAATGGAGGCAGGTGGAGCGGGATATTGGGCTGGTTCGGGATACGGGCTGCCAGTATCATGTGTGCCATGTGTCCACAAAGGAGAGCGTGGCGCTGATCCGGGCCGCCAAGGCCGAAGGCCTGCCCGTCACCTGTGAAACAGGGCCGCATTATCTGGTGCTGTGCGAGGACGATCTGCAGGACGAGGGGCGATTCAAAATGAATCCGCCTCTGCGCGCCGCCGCCGACCGGGACGCACTGATCGAAGGTCTGCTGGACGGTACCATTGACTGCATTGCCACCGACCATGCTCCCCACTCCGCGGAAGAAAAATCCAAGGGGCTGCGAGACAGCGCCTTCGGTATCGTGGGATTGGAGACTGCTTTCCCGGTGCTGTATACCCGGCTGGTCAAGCCGGGCATCCTAACACTGGAACTACTGCTGGATCGGCTGTGTATCCGGCCACGGAATATTTTTGATCTGCCCGGCGGTGAAATTGCCGAAGGACAGCCCGCCGACCTGACGGTGCTGGATTTGAATTGCTCTTACGAAATTGATCCGAACGGGTTCCGCTCCCTGGGGCGCGCCACACCCTTTACGGGCTGGCGGGTAGAGGCCGCTGTGGAGGCCACCATCTGCGGCGGGCGGATCGTGTATCAGAATCCGGACTGGGAGGAAGCATGAAACAATCACTTTTTACGCTGGAACATACCCGGCAGCTCACCGGCGACACGTATGAACTGGTACTTTCCGGCGATACCTCGGATATCACCCGGCCCGGCCAGTTTGTCAACATTGCCCTGCCGGGCAAATTCCTGCGCCGTCCCATCTCGGTGTGCAGCTGGACGCAGGGCGGGTTGCTGCTCATCGTCCGGGTGGTCGGTGATGGGTCAAGGGAGCTGGTACGCTGCGTCCCCGGCACGGAGCTGGACGTGCTCTCCGGCCTTGGCAATGGCTTCGACCTGGCGGACTGCCCGGCCGACCCGCTGCTCATCGGCGGCGGCGTGGGCGCCGCTCCCCTGTTCGGCCTGGCGGAAAAAATGGCAGAGCAGGGCCTGCGTCCCACCGTGGCGCTGGGCTTCCGCTCTGCAGGAGACGCGTTTTATCTTGAGGAATTTATGAATCTGGACTGTCGGCTGTTCCTCGCGTCCGAGGACGGGTCGCTGGGCACACGGGGGTTTGTCACCGATCTGGTTCGGAATATCCCGGAGTGCACCTCCGCCTTCGTCTGCGGCCCCACCCCCATGCTCCGGGCAGTCCACGCTCTGCCGGAGCTGACCTCCGGGCAGTATAGCTTCGAGGCCCGCATGGCCTGCGGCTTCGGCGTGTGTATGGGCTGCACCATCCAGACGGCAAACGGCCCTCGCCGGGTGTGCAAGGACGGCCCCGTATTCCGGAAGGAGGAGATCGTATGGTAGACCTTTCCGTATCTCTGGCGGGTGTGGAACTGAAAAATCCCATCATCCCCGCCTCCGGCACCTTCGGCTACGGTCGGGAGTTTTCCGGCCTCTATGACCTGAATATTCTGGGCAGCTTTTCCTTCAAAGGTACTACCGGAGAGGCCCGGTTCGGCAATCCCCTGCCCCGGATTGCAGAGGCCGCTTCCGGTATGCTCAACGCCGTGGGGCTGCAAAATCCGGGCGTGGATGCCGTGATTGCAGAGGAACTGCCCAACATCGCCCGGATTTTCCAGGGCCCGGTGATCGCTAACGTGGGTGGAAACACGGTGGAAGAATACGCCGACAACTGCCGCAAACTGGACGAGTGCCCCCATGTATCCATTCTGGAGGTCAACATCAGTTGCCCCAACGTCCACTGCGGCGGTAAAAACTTCGGCTCCGATCCCGTTTCCGCCGCTCAGGTGATCCGGGCGGTAAAGGCGGTGACCCAGAAGCCGGTGTTCGCCAAGCTCTCTCCCAACGTCACAGATATCGCGGAGATTGCCCGGGCCTGTGCCGACGCGGGTGCCGACGGGCTGTGCCTGATCAACACGCTGCTGGGTATGCGGGTGAATCTGAACACGAAGCGCCCGGTGCTGGCCAACCGCACGGGCGGGCTGTCCGGTCCGGCGATCTTTCCCGTGGCGCTGCGCATGGTGTGGGACGTGTACGAAGCGGTAAAGCTGCCCATCATCGGCTGCGGAGGGGTCTCTTCCGCGGAGGACGCGGCGGAGATGATGCTCTGCGGCGCGGCGGCCGTGGCGGTAGGCGCCGCACACC
>QKDF01000322.1 GCA_003245395.1 Clostridia bacterium | reverse complement strand
GATATGCCGAGCTGACCACGGTAAAGTCCTATTCCCACGACGATCTGGAGACCGCCTGCAAGACGATCCGCAACAAGCTGATCGCAGGCGTCGACAAACGGTTGGATGCCGACGCTCCGTTGGGCTTCCTGCTCTCCGGCGGCTTGGATTCCAGCTTGGTTTGCGCCATCTCCTCCATTGTGCTGGGTAAAAAGATCCGCACCTTTGCCATCGGCATGGACAAAGACGCCATCGATCTCAAGTACGCCCGTGAGGTGGCAGATTTCATCGGCGCCGACCATACCGAGGTCTATATGACCCGTGAAGATGTACTCAAGGCCCTGCCCGAGGTGATCGGTCTGCTGGGCACCTGGGATATCACCACCATCCGCGCCAGCATCGGTATGTATCTGTGCTGCAAGGCTATCCATGAGCAGACCGATATCCGTGTATTGCTCACCGGTGAGATCTCCGATGAACTGTTCGGCTATAAATACACTGACTTCGCTCCCAGCGCTGAGGCGTTCCAGGCGGAATCCAAAAAGCGCATCGACGAGCTTTATCTTTACGACGTGCTGCGGGCTGACCGCTGCATTTCCGCTAACTCCATCGAGGCCCGCGTTCCCTTCGGCGACCTGGACTTCGTGAAGTATGTGATGAGCATTGATCCCAAGCTGAAGCTCAACACCTATAATATGGGCAAATACCTGCTGCGCCATGCCTTTGAAAAGGATCACCTACTGCCTGAAGAGATCCTCTGGCGTCAAAAGGCCGCTTTCTCCGACGCCGTGGGACACTCCATGGTGGACGATCTGAAGGCCTACGCGGAAAGCGCTTACACCGACGAGGAATTCCACAGTCTCCGGCGCAAATATGACTATTGCATGCCCTTTACCAAGGAGAGTCTGCTCTACCGCGAGATTTTTGAGCAGTTCTATCCCGGTCAGGCCCGGATGATCAAGGATTTCTGGATGCCCAACAAGGAGTGGGAAGGCTGCAATGTGGATGACCCCTCCGCCCGGGTTCTCACCAATTACGGTGCCAGCGGCGAATAATACTTTGTAATCTCCGGAACCATATTGCATATACGAGAAATCACAACAGGAGGATGAATCATATGAGTACACCCAAGCATCTGCCCGAACTGTTCGGGAGCATGGTCTTTAATGAAGATACCATGAAAACGCGTCTGTCTCCCGCGTCCTACAAAGCGTGGAAAAAATGCATCTCCGAGGGCACCTCTTTGAACCTGTCCATCGCCAATGAAATTGCTGAGGCTATGAAGCAGTGGGCCGTGGAAAAGGGCTGCACCCATTTCACTCACTGGTTCCAGCCCATGACCGGCGTTACCGCTGAGAAGCACGACAGCTTCATCAGCCCTGCCGCTGGCGGCAAGGTCATCATGGAGTTCTCCGGCAAGGAACTGGTTCGGGGCGAACCCGATGCCTCCTCCTTCCCCTCCGGCGGCCTGCGCGCCACTTTTGAGGCCCGCGGCTACACCGCCTGGGACCCCACTTCCTTCGCTTTTATCAAGGATGACACCCTGTATATCCCCACCCTGTTCTTCTCCTATTCCGGCGAAGCGCTGGATAAGAAGACCCCGCTGCTGCGCTCCATGGACGAGGTTTCCCGTCAGGCCATCCGCATCCTGCGGCTGTTCGGCGACACCGAAACCAAGCGCGTCACCGCCTCCGTCGGTCCCGAGCAGGAGTATTTCCTGATCGACAAGGATCTGTACGCGGAGCGTGAGGATCTGCGCCTGTGCGGACGGACCCTGTTTGGCGCCAAGCCGCCCAAGGGTCAGGAGCTGGAAGATCACTATTTCGGCGCCATCCGTCCCCGGGTTGCCTCCTATATGAAGGACCTGGACGAGGAGCTGTGGAAGCTGGGCGTTTTGTCCAAGACCAAGCACAACGAAGTCGCTCCCTCCCAGCACGAGATGGCCCCCATCTTCTCTGATGCCAACACTGCCTGCGACCACAACCAGCTGACAATGGAGATGATGAAGAAGGTCGCCGAGCGGCACGATTTGGTTTGCCTGCTGCACGAAAAGCCCTTCGCCGGCGTCAACGGCTCCGGCAAGCACGACAACTGGTCTCTGGGCACCGATACCGGCAAGAACCTGTTCAAGCCCGGTTCCACCCCCAGCCAGAATGCCCAGTTCCTGCTGTTCCTGGCCGCCTTCATCAAGGGCGTGGACGAATATCAGGAATTCCTGCGTGCCACTGTCGCCTTTGCCGGCAATGACCACCGTCTGGGCGCGCAGGAGGCTCCTCCCGCCGTCATTTCCATCTTCCTGGGCGACGAGCTCAACGCAGTGATGGAGTCCATTATCAACGGCACGCAGTACACCGACGCCGGCAAGCGCACCCTGGAGATCGGCGTGGATGTTCTGCCCGCCATTCCTCAGGACAACACCGACCGTAACCGTACGTCTCCCATGGCGTTCACCGGCAACAAGTTTGAGTTCCGGATGCTGGGTTCCTCCCAGTCCATTTCCGGCCCCAACATCGCTCTGAACACCATCATGTCCGAGGAGCTGGAGCAGTTTGCCGATAAGCTGGAGAAGGCCAAGGACTTCCAGGCTGAGCTGCAGGCGCTGGTTCGTCAGACACTGACCGAGCATCAGCGCATCGTATTCAACGGCAACGGCTATGACGATGCTTGGATTGCGGAGGCCAAAAAGCGCGGCCTGAGCAACCTGACCTCCACGGCCGATGCTCTGCCCGCTTACTTGGATGAGAAAAACGTTAAGCTGTTCGTCAAGCACGGCATCTATACCAAGGGCGAGATCGAGGCCCGTGCCGAGATCCATATGGAGAACTACACCACCACGATCTCTATTGAGGCCAACACCATGGTCGATATGATCCACCATCAGCTCCTGCCCGCCGTTTCCGACTACGCTGCGGATCTGTGCGCTCGGGCCGAGAGCAAGAAGTCTATGGACGTGGCCTGCAAGTACGAAGTGTCCACCGCCGGTCGTATCGCCGCCCTGACCGACACGTTACTTGAGCAGTGCGAGAAGCTGGAAAAAGATCTGGCTGAGATTCCCTCCAGCAGCGAAAAGGCCATGAAGTATACCCACGAGATTCTCATGTCCGATATGAAGGCCGCCCGTGCCACCACCGACGAGCTGGAGACGCTCACCGATAAGGAGTATTGGCCCTTCCCGGTGTACAGCGATCTGCTGTTCTACGTGTAATTTCATATAGCTTCTCCGGCGGGTTTCTTCCGCCAGAGGCTGTCACTTTTATTAAAAACGAGCGCAAGGGAGCGATTCGGTACCGCTTCCCTGCGCTCGTTTTTCCTATTTTGAAGAAAGAGGGGTCTACTATGAGAGAAATCAAATTGCGTAATCTTTGCCTTGCATTCGGTATTCTGATTGTTCTGTGCACGGTCACCTTTTCCGGCTTATTCCAGCCCGGCCCTGCTTTCAGTGCCATGAACACGGTCATCCTTCTTTGGGGTGCCTATCTGGTGCATTTGCTGGATTCGGCCATTCTGACCGCCAAAGCCAAGGCAGAGCATTCCGCCGTGGGAAACGGTTGAGACCCACATTACCGCCGCCTGAATTCGGCGGCGGATGGATCGACGGGTACCTGTCAGCCCGTCGGTCCGCCGCTTATGCGGCACCGAACTTATTTTCCCATCTTTTTCCTTTTCACAGTGTGAGACGCCGGAGTGCACAACTGTCAGTCCACTCCGGCGTCTCGCCGTTTTTTTATGCAGCTGCGAAATC
>QKDF01000078.1 GCA_003245395.1 Clostridia bacterium | reverse complement strand
AACCAATATATAAATCAACGTTAACAATATAGCAGGAGCATACGGGGTTGTCAACTGAAACTTTTCTTCCTGTTTACATGAGTGATGAAAGGTGATATGCTGACACAGGAATGAAACAAGAGGGGGCAAAGTGATGAGCCGTCAAAAAGTGCTGGATTTACTAAAAAAAAGCCAGAATATGTATCTATCTGGCGAAGAAATTGCTACCCAACTGGGACTGAGCCGGACCGCGGTATGGAAAGCCGTGGATGCCCTGCGCAAAGAAGGGTATGTGATTGAGGCCCGTACCAGCATGGGATATTGTCTGACTGCGGCACCGGACGCTCTGACGGAAAAGGAAATCCGCAGTTTTTTGAGGTCTACTCAGATCATGGGACGGGAAATGCATTGTCTGGACACCGTAGACTCTACAAATACGTATCTTAAGCGCCTGTCACTGGCCGGAGCCGCTGACGGGACTGTGGCGGTAGCCGACAGCCAGACAGGCGGCCGGGGACGAATGCAGAGACCGTTCCAGTCGCCGCCGGGGAAAAGCATTTCCTTGTCCGCTTTGCTGAGACCGAAGCTCCCACCCGCCCGCCTTTTGCCGATCACAGCGCTGTGCGCCGTGGCGGTGTGCACAGCGATAGAGCGGGTCTGCGGTGTTCGCCCCGGAATTAAATGGACCAACGATCTGGTGCTGAATGGGAAGAAGCTCTGCGGCATCCTGACGGAGATGGCGGTAGAGGGTGAGACGGAGCAGCTGCAGTATTTGGTGGTCGGAATAGGGATCAATGTCCTGCAGCAGCCCGAGGATTTTGCCGACGGTGTGGGAGAGATCGCAACTTCTCTGGCAATAGAATTGGGCCGGCCGGTTTCGCGCCCTCAGCTGGCTGCCGCGGAAATTGAAGAGTTGGACCGCCTGTATGATGCGCTGAAACGCGGCGATACGGACGATTACCTGACACTCTACCGCAGAGACTGTGTGACGCTTGGAAAAACTGTGCAGCTTATTGCGCCGGATGGCAGCCGCCGGACAGCGGAGGCGCTGGACGTGGATGAGGAATTTGGACTTGTGGTGCGGGAAGCGGACGGTATAGAAACTGTGGTTAGGTTTGGTGAGGTGTCAGTGCGTGGAATGTACGGATACCTTGATTGACGAATGGAGTTGGAAAATTTGAAGGAACTTTGGAATCTGTTTATTACGTTTGCCAAAATGGGTATCATGACATTTGGCGGCGGCATGGCCATGCTTCCTATTTTACAGCGGGAGGTTGTGGAAAATAAACACTGGGCCACAGAGGAGGAACTGACCGACTATTTTGCAATTGGCCAGTGCACTCCGGGGATCATTGCGGTCAACACGGCCACCTTCATCGGACAGAAAAGAAAGGGAGCTGCGGGAGGGATTGTAGCAACTGCTGGCGTTGTGTTTCCCTCTCTGGTAATTATTACGATTCTGGCGGGACTGATTAATAATTTTGATACGCTGCCTGTTGTCCAGAATGCCTTTGCGGGTATTCAGGTCTGCGTATGTGTGTTGATTTTCAATGCTGCAGTAAAGCTGCTGAAAAAAGCAGTGATTGATAAGCCTACTCTGGTGATCTTTCTGCTGGTGATGGTGGGGTCCCTGTGGATCAGCTGGCTGTCTCCGGTAGTTTTTGTGGTTCTCGCCGCCACAGCGGGAATTGTGATCAAACAGTTGGAGGGGAAAAAGAGATGACGCTGTATCTGCAGCTTTTCTGGGAATTTTTTAAAACAGGTCTGTTCGCCATTGGCGGTGGAATGGCGACTTTGCCCTTCCTTGCGGATATCGGGGAAAAAACGGGATGGTATACGTCTGCACAGCTGATGAATATGCTGGCAGTGTCCGAATCCACTCCCGGGCCGATCGGAATTAATATGGCTACATATGTAGGATATACGGTGGGGGGGGCTTGGGGTTCCTTAATTGCAACCATCGGGGAAGTAACACCTTCCATCATTGTCGTTTTGATTGTTGCAACGATCCTTCAGCAGTTTCGGCACAATCGATATGTGGAAAATGCTTTTTATGGCCTCCGGCCTGCTTCCACCGGCCTGATTGGGGCAGCATGCGTGACTGTGGCGGCCGAGGTTTTGCTTCATACCTCCGCGCTGACTACGGCAAACGGAGTTGACTGGGGAAGCCTGTTCAATGGAAGGGGTTTGATTCTGGCTGCGATTCTGCTGCTTTTGAGCAATTGGGTCAAGCCAACCAAAAAACTGCACCCGATTGTTTTTATCGGCTTTTCCGCCGTAATCGGGATTGTGTTCCGCTTCGGGAGAGTATAAGCTGTTTCTTTTTGCGGATCGCAGGCTGTAATCTGGATAGAAAAGCGCCGTCCCGATTGGGACGGCGCTTTTTTTACCACGCGGAGTGGAAGTAGGTCCACAGGCCGAACAGCAGGATTAACTGGGTGAGCAGAATCAAAGGAATACCAATACGGAAACTTCGGTGAAGCGTCTTATGGTGAAAGACCTTCATCCCCAGAAACGCTCCGATACTGCCGCCTGCAGCAGCCAAGAGAAACAGCGTTCGCTCCGGCACACGGCGCGTACTTGGATGTGATCCTTTTCGTTTGGCCTTCCACTTATCAATTCCAAAAACCAGAAAGGTTGCCAGTGAGATCAATAACACGTAAAGTGCGAGTGCGCCGTAACCGGTGCACACGAAGGCCCAGAGGGCGCTGCCTGTGGAGGCCGGAGGCGTGGCGGACAACAAAGGCGACATCATGTTATTGCAAACGGGCCAGCTCAACTGCTGTGTGAGCCGCCAGACGCGCGTTGTTATAAACCAGCTGGATGTTGGAAGCCAGAGAATCTCCACCGGTCAGATCCTTGATTTTGGCCAGCAGGAAGGGCGTGGTCTCTTTGCCATGGATGCCCAGCTTGCGGGATTCGGCGATGGCTTCGTCAATCGCCTGATTGATAGCTTCGTGGTCCATGGAGTATTCTTCGGGAATGGGATTGGCGACCAGCATGCCACCTGCCAGTTTCAGCTCCTGCTTGGTGTGGAAAGCCGCGGCCAGTTCCGTGGGAGAATCCAGCTCGTAGTCCACCTTAAATCCGGACCTGCGGGTATAGAAGGCGGGCAGTTCCTCGGTTCCGTATCCGATGACAGGGACACCGTGGGTTTCCAGATATTCCAGCGTGAGGCCCAGATCCAGAATGGACTTGGCACCGGCACAGATCACCATGACCGGCGTATGAGCCAGTTCCTCCAGATCGGCGGAAATATCCATGGTGGTCTCCGCACCACGATGTACGCCGCCGATACCGCCGGTAGCAAAGACGGAGATTCCCGCCAGATGGGCAATGATCATGGTGGTAGTCACAGTGGTCGCACCGTCCATCCCCTTGGAAATCAACACAGGCAGGTCACGGCGGCTGGCCTTGGGCACGGCGGTTCCTGTTTTGCCCAGATAGTCGATTTCCTCAGGAGAGAGACCGGCCTTCAGGCGACCACCAATGATGGCAATGGTTGCGGGAACTGCGCCGTTTTCACGGATCAGCTTCTCCACATTCAGCGCCGTCTCCACATTCTGGGGGTAGGGCATTCCGTGAGAAATGATAGTGGATTCCAGCGCCACCACAGGTTTTCCGCAATCCAGCGCCTCTTTTACTTCGGGGGCAATATCCAGATATTTGTTCAGCATATGTGATTCCTCCACAATTTCAATTGATCGTTTCATCGAATTTCAGACCCGCCCGCAGTGTCAATACCTGTTCGCTCATAGCGGGGTTGATGGTTTCAGGGC
>QKDF01000126.1 GCA_003245395.1 Clostridia bacterium | reverse complement strand
TCACGCGGGAGGCCGCGGTGCGGGGCGGCTTTGCCCGGGTGACGCCGGAGGCGCTGCGGGCGCTGACGGACCGCTTTATCGAGGAGTACGTACAAAAGGAGCTGGCCAACTTTCAGGACCGCTCGGCCCGGTTCCGATATCTGTTCTCCCGTCTGCGGGCCACGGCCTATACTGTGGTGGAGGAGTCGGCCAGAGAACTGGCGGAGTCCGACTTCGTCCCCGTGGCTTTCGAGCTGTCCTTCGGGGAGAAGGGCGCCCTGCCTGCCGTCACCGTGTCCGAGCCGGACGGCGAGCTGCGGGTGGGCGGCAAGGTGGACCGGGTGGACGGCTGGGTGAAGGACGGACGGCTGTATGTCCGCGTGGTGGACTATAAGACCGGCCGCAAAAGCTTTGATCTGGCCGAGGTGCGCATGGGTCTGGACATCCAGATGCTGCTCTACCTCTTTACCCTGCAAAAGGAGGGCAGGGCCTATTTCGGACAGGATGTGGAGCCGGCGGGCGTGCTCTATCTGCCAGCCCGGGACGAACTGCTGGCACAGGAGCGCTCCGTCACGCCGGAGAAGCTGGCACAGGAGCGGGCCAAGTCCCTCCGTCGCAGCGGACTGCTGCTGGAAGACCCGGCGGTGCTTCAGGCCATGGAGCACGCCGCCCTGACGGAGCCGCAGTATCTGCCCGTGCGGGTGAACCGGGAGGGGGACGTGTCCGGCAGTCTCGCCACAGCGGCTCAGCTGGGCAAGCTGGGGCGGTATGTGGATCGGCTGCTCCACGCCATCACACGGGAAGTGCGGGACGGTGTCATCGATGCCGACCCCTGCTGCCACGATGAAAACGACAGCGCCTGCCAGTTTTGCGACTGGGCCCCCGCCTGCCATTTTGAGGACGGACGGGGCGATGACCGCCTGCACTATATTACAAAAGTGACCGCGGCGGAATTCTTTGACAAGCTGGACGAGGAGGAAAACCACAATGGCTGACAGTATGCTGACACCGTCGCAGCAGGCGGCGGCGGAGAACCGGGGCGGCAGCCTGCTGGTTTCGGCGGCGGCGGGCTCCGGCAAGACGAAGGTGCTGGTGGAGCGGCTGTTTCTGTACATCTCGCAGGATCGGTGCAACGTGGATCAGTTCCTGATTATCACCTATACCAAGGCCGCGGCGGCGGAGCTGCGCAGCAAAATTGCCTCGGAGCTTGGGAAGCGTCTGGCGGCGAATCCGTCCGACGCCCATCTGCGCCGCCAGCTGCTGCGGGTGTATCAGGCGGATATCCGGACGGTGGACTCCTTCTGTACGGCTCTGCTGCGGGAAAACGCCCATCTGCTGGCGCGGGACGGCGAGAAGTATTGCTTGACGCCGGACTTCCGCGTTTTGGACGAGGGTGAGGCCGCTCTGCTGCGGGGGCGGGTATTGGATCGGGTACTGGAGGAATTTTACGCCCATCTGGACGAACCCGGTGCTCTGCTGGCGGACACGCTGGGGGCGGGCCGGGACGACCGGCGTCTGGCGGAGCTGGTGCTGGATCTCCACGGCAAGCTCCAGAGCCACGCCTATCCGGAGCGGTGGCTTTCGGACAGCGAAGCGTATTGGACCGGCCTTTCCGGCGGGTTTGACGACACGGAATATGCCCGGGTTTTACTCATGGGCGTGGAACGCCGGGCGGCGGGCTGGCGAAAAATCCTGAGCGACGCGGCGGCGGGGACGGAGAGCGACAGCGCCCTCGCCTCCGGCTACGGGGCGAAATTTCTCACGGCGGCGGAGGGCTTTGACAAACTGGAACAAGCCGCCCAAGGCGGCTGGGACGCGGCGCGGGCCATGGCCGGGGCCGTGGACTTCCCCCGTCTGACCACGCCCAAGGGCCGCAAGGACGACCCGGACGTAGTGCGCCTGAAAACCCTGTGGGACAACTGCAAGGCGCAGACGAAAAAGATGCAGGCCCTTTTGAACCTCTCCGGAGAAGAGGCCATGGAGGATCTGACCGCCGTGGCGCCCGCCATGGCGGCGCTGGTGCGGCTGACGGCGGCCTTTGCTGCGGCCTACCGCCGGGAAAAGCTGCGGATGAACGCGGCGGATTTCTCCGATCAGGAGCATCTGGCGCTGGGACTGCTGGTGGCGGAGGACGGCACGCCCACGGAGCTGGGCGAGCAGGTGGCCGCCCGGTACACGGAAATTCTGGTGGACGAATATCAGGACACCAACGAGGTGCAAAACCACATCTTCAGGGCCGTGTCCAAAGAGGGAAAGAACCTGTTCACCGTGGGCGACGTAAAGCAGAGCATCTACCGCTTCCGCCTGGCCGACCCCACGATTTTCCTGCGTAAGTATGCGGAGTTTCTCCCCTGGGAGCAGGCGCAGGAGGGGCAGGATCGGAAGGTCACTCTGTCCCGGAACTTCCGCTCCCGGCAGGAGGTGCTGGACGCGGCCAACTTCATCTTCCGGAACATTATGTCCCCGGAGCTGGGAGAGATCGCCTACGGGGACGAGGAGGCGCTGCACTTCGGCGCGGCCTATTATCCGGAGCGGCACGACTGCCAAACGGAGTATCACCTCATCTGCGCACAGCAGCGCTCGGCGGAGAACGAGCGGCCCGTGAAAAAAATGGTGGCCGAGGCCCGGTTTGTGGCTGGGCGTATCCGCGGGCTGTTGGACGAGGGCTATCCCGTCACCGGGGAGGGCGGCGTCTTGCGCTCCTGCCGCGCGGAGGACATCGTGATTTTGATGCGCTCTCCCGGCAGCCGGGCGGCGGTTTATGCCCAGGCTTTGGCGGAGCGGGGCGTGCCCTGTTCGTTTCAGGAGAGCAGCGACTTTTTCGCGTCCATGGAAATCTCCGTGGCGCTGTCGCTGCTGCGGGTGCTGGATAACCCGCTGCAGGACATCCCGCTGATCGCCGTGCTGCGCTCGCCGCTGTTCGGTTTCACGCCGGACCGGCTGGCGCAGGTGCGTGCCGCCGCGCCGGAGGGCTGCTTTTACGACGCCGTCTGTGCGGACGGGGGCGAGGACTGCGCCGGGTTTCTCACGACGCTGGAGCGGCTGCGCCTGCTTGCCCGGGACATGAGCGTGGAGCGTCTTTTGTGGCGCGGGTACAACGAATTGAACATCCTGGGCATCTTCGGCGCCATGGATCGGGGGGCCGAGCGCAAGGAGAACCTCATTGCCCTGACGGAGCACGCCGGGCGGTTCGAGACCGCCGGAAGCCGGGGCCTGTTCGCCTTTTTGCATCATCTCGACCACCTGCTGGAGAGCAATCAAGCGCCCTCCACCCGGGGCAAGACCGACACCGGGGGCGTGCGGCTGATGAGCGTCCACAAGTCCAAGGGCCTGGAGTTCCCCATCGTGATTCTGGCCGATCTGGACAGGGGCTTTTCCCGTCAGGATTTCGATACGCCGGTGCTGGTGCACCCCACGCTGGGCCTGGGGCCGCGGCGTGTGGATCTGGATCGCCGGATTCACTATCCCACCATGGCCCGCCGGGCCATCGAGGAGACACTGCGCAGGGAGAACCTGTCCGAAGAGGAGCGGATTTTGTACGTGGCCATGACCCGGCCCAAGGAAAAGCTGATTTTGGTGCACAGCCTGTACCACGCGGAGTCGGCGATGCAAAAGCTGGCGAGCCTTGCCTCCTGTCCCGTATTGCCGGAGACAGCGGCGGCGTGTAAAAGCTACGGCGAATGGCTGCTGCTGCCTCTGCTGTGCCGTCCGGAGGCCGCGCCCCTGCGGGAATTGGCGGGCGTGGAGCCGGAGACGCTGTGCGCCCCGGACGACGCCCCGTGGGAGGTATCCGTCCATCAGAGCGA
>QKDF01000204.1 GCA_003245395.1 Clostridia bacterium | reverse complement strand
GTTCCGGGCCGTGGCGGAGTGCTCCCACGTACGGGAGCCGTTTTTGGCTCTGGCGGAGTACGGTTACCGCCTTCGGGACTGGCCGCTGGTGTGGGCCATGGCCCAGGGGGGCCTGGGCATCAAGACTCCAAGCGGCAGCTATCTGGAGGAGTCCGCGTGCTGGGGGGCGGCGCTGTATGATTACGCGGCGATCGCCGGATACTATCTGGGTCTTTACGAAAAGGCGGCAGAGTATGCCCGGCTGGCCTGCGCGGCAGAGCCCGAAAATCCGCGGTTGCTGAAGAATCTGGATCTGATCGGACAGAAGCTGAACGAACAGAAGCCGACCGCGGCAGAAACGGAGGGAAATGCATGAGCGGGCTGAAGGTCTGCGTATATGCGATCTGTAAAAACGAGGAACAGTTTGTAAACCGCTGGATGGATTCCATGGGGGAAGCCGACGCGGTGATCGTCACGGACACCGGCTCGTCCGACGGCACAGCCGATGCCCTGCGGGCGCGGGGAGCGCAGGTATTTGCGGAGTCCGTAAACCCCTGGCGGTTCGACGAGGCCCGCAACCGCTCTCTATCCCATGTGCCCGACGACGCGGACATCTGCGTGTGCACGGACTTAGACGAGGTGTTCAACTCCGGCTGGCGGCGCCAGCTGGAGGACGCGTGGCAGGCACATCTGGCCGCTCATCCCGACCCGGCGGCGCTGGTGGGACGATATCTGTATAGCTGGAGTCTGAAGCCCGACGGCTCGCCGGACGTTCAGTTCTACTATCAGAAAATTCACCAGCGGGCGGATTTTCACTGGCGCTGCCCCGTGCACGAATATGTGGACTACACCGGCGAGCTGCCGGTGGAGGCGGTGACGGTGGAGGGCATGGTGCTCACCCACTATCCGGACCCAAGCAAATCCCGCGGCTCATACCTGACGCTGCTGGAGCTGGCGGTAAAGGAGATGCCGGAGGACACCCGGATGCGCTTTTACCTTGGTCGGGAATACATGTTCAAAAGTGAGTGGGAAAAGGCGGTCTCCACGCTGGAGGGATATCTGGCCATGCCCGCGGCCCTGTGGAACGAGGAGCGCAGCGACGCCATGCGGTGCATCGCCGCGTGCTGCCATATGCTGGGCCGGAACGCCGACGCCTTCGCCTGGTTTTACCGCGCGGTGGCCGAGTGCCCCCGGGTACGGGAACCGTACGTCGCCTTTGCCCGCCTGTGCTGCGAGCTGCGGGACTGGCCCATGACGTACTTCCTGGCCCGGACAGCCCTGGACATCCGGGAGAAAACGGACACATATATCAACTCCGGCGACTGCTGGGGCGCCACGCCGGACGACCTGTGCGCCGTTTCGGCCTTCTGGCTGGGACTGCAGGAGCAGGCTCTGGAGCACGCCCGCCGCGCCGTGGAGCTGGAACCTGGCAATCCCCGTCTTCAGGAAAACCTGCGCATCATCGAAACCGCCGTCCGCGCCGCCCATCCGGCAGAGCGCGCAGAGCAGGACGATCAGGCCCGGAATACCCATCAGCCGGATGCACAGACACAGCCGGAACAGCAGTCCGAAGATTCCGCGCAGACGGACGGCGGGTCACAGTCCGCCGCACAGCAGACACAGCTTCCCGCCGATGCCGCCGGTTCTCCCCCTCCGGACGCCGACACGTCCGAGGACGATTTCTCCGCCTGAACGATCTTTCATGACGCCCAATACAACTTGCCCTTCTTTACAAAAAAACTGTACAAGTTGGAAGTTGTATGATACAATTTGAAAAAAATCAACGAGGGACGTCATGAGCGAAAGTAAGTACGCGGTTCTCGCAGCCGAACTGCGGGAGAAGATTTTATCCGGCATCTATGCGCCCGGTACGCGGGTACCCAGCGAAAACGAGCTGGCTGCCCAGACGGGGTACAGCCGCCAGACGGTGCGTCAGGCCATGTCCGTACTGGAGCATGAGGGACTGACCGACCGGGTCCGGGGCAGCGGCACCTTCGTCCGTCAGGAGTTCTCTTCCCGTCCGGAAACACGCAACATCGCGGTGGTCACCACCTATATCGGGGAATACATCTTCCCGGACATTCTGCGGGGCATCGACGATGTGCTGGTGCAAAACGGATACACGTCCATGCTCTCGGCCACCCGCAACCGGGTGGACAGCGAGCGGCGCATCCTGGCCGACCTGCTGCAAAAGCCCATCGACGGCATGATCGTGGAGGGCACCAAAACCGCCCTGCCCAACCCCAATATCGACCTGTACGACGAGTTCGCCCGAGCGGGCATTCCCATCGTGTTTATCAACGGGTATTACCCGGATCTGAAAAATCCGGTCTATGTGGTGGCGGACGACCGCTCCGGCGGAGCCATGGCGGTAAAGAAGCTGCTTGCCCACGGCCACACCCGCATCGCCGGTTTTTTTAAGAACGACGACATTCAGGGTCACCGCCGCTATGCGGGCTTTACCCAGGCTCTCAGGGACGCGGGCTTGAGCATGGCGGACGACCATGTGCTCTGGTTCACCACGGAAAACCGGGACAGCCTGCTCTCGTCCTGCGCGGCCCAGACCGTCTCCGGCTGTACGGCGGCGGTGTGCTATAACGACGAGGTGGCCCTGGGGCTGCTGGGCGGTCCGGGCCGGCCAGGCATCCCTCTGCCGAAGGACTTCGAGCTGGTCAGCTTCGACAACAGCACCTATGTGCATCTGGCGGCCCGGCCGTTTTTGTCCCTCTCTACCCCAAAGGAACAGCTGGGTTCTCTGGCGGCGGAAAAGCTGCTGGAGCTGCTGCACCACCGTCCCTGTGCCTCCGCCGTCCTGCCCTGGACACTGGAGGAAACTTAAAAAATCTGTACCGCATTCGTCGGTTGCTACAAAAAGGCGGAGATTCTTTCATCAATCTTTGCCCCTTGTGTCAACGCGTCGAATGCGGTATTCTGTTCTTATAAGTTGTACATACAAGTTTGATCCCAAAATTTGAAAGCAGGGGTGTTTTTATGGAAATCGACAGCGCGGTGCAGGCCATCCGCGAGGGAAAAACCGCCCTGGGCATCGAGTTCGGCTCCACTCGGATCAAGGCGGTGCTGATCGGGCCGGATCGCAGCCCGCTGGCCTCCGGCGGACACAGCTGGGAAAACCGGCTGGAGGACGGCGTGTGGACCTACCATCTGGAGGACGTGTGGGCAGGACTTCAGGACTGTTACCGCTCGCTTGCGGCAGAGGTGGCGAACCGCTACGGCGAAAAGCTGACCACCGTGGGCGCCATTGGCTTTTCCGCTATGATGCACGGCTATCTGGCCTTTGACGGCGCGGGCAGTCTTCTTGTCCCCTTCCGCACCTGGCGCAACACCATGACCGGGCAGGCGGCGGCGGAGCTGACGGAGCTTTTGTCCTTCAACATCCCCCAGCGCTGGAGCATCGCCCATCTGGATCAGGCGATCTTAAACGGAGAGTCCCATGTGAAGGACATCTGCTTCCTCACCACACTGGCGGGCTTCGTCCACTGGAAGCTGACGGGACAGAAGGTGCTGGGCGTGGGAGACGCGTCGGGCATGTTCCCCATCGACAGCCGCACCGGGAACTATGACGCGGCCATGCTGGCAAAGTACGACGCCCGGGCAGCGAAAGCCGGCATGCCCTGGGGGCTGCGGGAGCTTTTGCCGACGGTGCTTTCCGCCGGAGAGAATGCCGGCGTGCTCACGGATGAGGGCGCCCTGCTTCTGGACCCCACCGGAACGCTGCGCTCCGGCATCCCCCTGTGCCCGCCGGAGGGCGACGCAGGCACGGGCATGGTGGCCACCGACTCCGTGGCGCCCAGA
>QKDF01000130.1 GCA_003245395.1 Clostridia bacterium | reverse complement strand
TCTGTTTGCGCTGGAGGCTTCCGGCGTAGAGGTGGAGTGCGAATGTGGCGACGCCGCACTGCGGACAGAGTATGACGGTCAGAAGTGCCGTATTTTCGTACCTTGCGGCCTGTGTGGTGAAACCCATGTGGCCTCGTGCAGCTTGGAGCAGCTTCTGCGCAAGCCTGCTTTGGCGCTTGGGTGCAGCCAAACGCATGAGTTCTGCTGCTTTATCGGAGAGGAAGGGGCTGTGGAAAAGAACCTGCGGGAGCTGGAAGTCCTTTCGCAAAAGGAAAAGCGCCGCAGGGAAGAAGGCGGCGAGGAGCCGTTTCTGGACAGCGTGATTATGTATGAAATCCTCTCCGAGCTGAAGGAAATTGCCGCCCGGGAGGACGGTGTTACCTGCGGCTGCGGCAGCATGGAGTATAGCATGGAGATCCGGCGTTCCGCAGTGGATCTGATCTGTCGGCAGTGCGGAGCAAAGCTGCGGATTCCCGCTGCTACAGACGAGGATCTGGATGACCTTTGCTGTCATTTGAAACTGCGGATTCCTGGAAAAGCATAATGGGCGGGCAGGCTGTGCGTACCTTGCCGCTTTACCATGTGTCTCATATGAAGGAGCTGTTATTATGATTCGAATGCTGGCAAAGCTGTTCGTCCCGGACCGATCCAATACTGGGTCTCCCGCTGTGCGGAAGGCCTATGGGATTTTGTGTGGTGCGGTGGGAATCGGACTGAATCTTTTGCTGTTTGCCGGCAAGCTCTTTGCCGGTACTGTCTCCGGTTCCATCGCAATTATCGCCGACGCATTCAACAACCTCTCCGACGCGGCCTCATCCACCATCACCCTGATGGGCTTCCATCTGGCGGATCAGAAACCGGATTCGGAGCATCCCTTTGGACACGGGCGTATCGAATATATCTCCGGGCTGATTGTGGCCATGCTGATTATCTTGATGGGCTTTGAGCTGGCCCGCACTTCTGTGACAAAAATTCTCACCCCCCAGCCGGTCACTTTTTCAATGGAAACTACCATTATTCTGGTGGTTTCCATCTGTGTGAAACTGTACATGTGCTTCTATAATCGTTCCGTGGGCCGCCTGATTGATTCCGCTGCCATGAAGGCTACCGCTATGGACAGCCTCAGCGACAGTGTGGCCACCAGCGCCGTGCTGATCGCTTCTTTGATTGACCGATTTGCGGGATTGCAGGTTGACGGCTGGTGTGGCGTACTGGTGGCGCTGTTCATCTTCTGGTCGGGACTGAACGCTGCAAAGGACACGCTTGACCCGCTTCTGGGCCAGCCGCCTTCCGAGAAATTTGTGGACAGCATCCGCCGGATCGTCATGGCGCATCCCAGCGTGCTGGGCGTCCATGATCTGATCGTTCACGACTATGGCCCGGGACGGCGTATGATTTCTCTGCACGCCGAAGTTTCGGCCAGTGAAAATGTGTTGGCGCTCCACGATGAGATCGACAATATTGAGATGGAACTGCGGCGCAGCCTGGGCTGTATGGCGGTAATCCACATGGACCCGGTGGTCACCGACGACGGGGTCACCCGGGAAACCAGTCAAAAGGTCGCTACCCTGGTCAACTGTATCGACGACCACATTTCTATCCACGATTTCCGCATGATTTCCGGTCCCACCCACACGAATCTGGTCTTTGATGCCGTTGTGCCGTTTAAATTCCGCCTGACAGACAAGCAGGTGGAGGAGAAAATCAAAGCGGCAGTACGGGCGCTGGATGGGAATTACTATGCCGTGGTACAGGTGGAGCGGTCCTATACGTGACAAAAACGCCCGCTCCATCCTGAGGAGAGGGCGTTTGTCCTATTCCCATTTACTCCAGATTTCAGGGCAATATCCCACCGTAGCCTCCTTACCGTTGCGGACAATGGGCGTCTGGAACAGTTCCGGATGCTCCAGCAGCTTTTCCTCTTGCGCATGAGGCGCGAGATACGCCATATACAGCTCCTCATACGCCCGGCATTCCCGGTTTACCAGCGCATCAAAGCCCACTTTCTGCCGGACAGATTGATATTCCCGGGGGGACAGCCCCTTGGATACCGTATCGATATACTGGTACTTGATACGGCGCTCTTTAAACCAGCGTTCCGCTTTTTTGGAATCAAAGGACTTACTGGAACCAAAAATCTGAATATTCATACAGGATATCTCTCCTTTGTAAAACAGCATCAGAATGGAGGTCATTTTTATGACAGACAGTACGGCAAAACTGAAAGAACTGGTAGACGGCAGCGACAATATTGTCTTTTTCGGGGGGGCGGGAGTTTCCACGGAATCCGGTATCCCCGATTTTCGCAGCATCGACGGACTTTACCACCAGCAGTACGATTACCCTCCTGAGACTATTTTAAGCCATACATTCTACGAACGCAAGCCGGAAGAATTTTTCCGCTTTTACCGGGCCAAGCTGCTTGCCCCAGATGCCAAACCCAATGCAGCCCACCGTAAACTGGCGCAGCTGGAGCAGGAAGGGAAGCTAAAAGCCGTGATTACGCAGAATATCGACGGGCTGCATCAGGCGGCAGGCAGCAGGGAAGTATTGGAACTCCATGGAAGTGTACACCGCAACTACTGCGAATCCTGCGGAAAATCCTATGACTTTGATTTTATGCTTCATGGTCAGGGCATTCCGCGCTGCACCTGCGGAGGGCGGATAAAGCCGGATGTAGTGCTGTATGAGGAGCCGTTGGATAACCGCACCATGGAGCGCGCTCTGCAGTTCATCGCAAACGCCGATATGCTCATCATCGGGGGAACTTCTCTGAATGTCTATCCTGCGGCCGGGTTAATTCACTATTATTCCGGCCGGAAACTGGTGCTGATCAATAAATCGGCGGTTGCCGCCGATCTGAACGCAGATCTGGTGATTACAGACCCCATCGGTCAAACACTCTCCCAGATCTAAAGGCATTGCCAAACGCCTTAAAGATACCTGGACTGCATTGACGGCCATTTATTTTCACAATAAACCTGAATGAAATTTGCCGGCATTTGTAAAATATGGAAAATCTATTTTGCGCTCCCCCGGATTTCATTGTTGTGGTTGAAATATGCATAGGTCAATGATACGATGAAGGCAGAATTTCGTCCCGGAAAGGAGCGTTTTGCGATGGTCTGGAGAGAAAATTACGCTAATTCCTATTGTGATATCACTCCCGCTATTCTGGCTCTGAAGGAACAGTGGGAGAAGAAAAACTACATTGATCCGGAACTTTACCGGCAGTACAATGTCAAGCGCGGGCTCCGGGACGAAGATGGCCGGGGTGTATTGACCGGCCTGACGCGGGTTGCGGAAATTTACTCCTATGAAGTCACGCAGAACGCACAAAGTGAAAAAATTCTTCCGACGGAGGGTGTGCTGTACTATCGCGGCATCGATTGCCGGGAGCTTGTGAAGGGCTCTGCGGAGCGTGGGAGGTTTGCATTCGAGGAAGCTGCCTATCTGCTGCTGTTCGGGGAATTGCCGACAGCAAAGCAGCTGCGGGACTTCTGTATCCAGCTGGCCTCATACCGTACTTTGCCCACCAACTTTTTCCGGGATGTCATCATGAAGGCGCCGCCGCGGGATTTAATGAATACCATGCAGCGGGGAATCCTTACGCTGTTTTGCTATGATGATAAGCCGAACGATATCAGCCTGGAAAACGTCCTGCGTCAAAGTCTGCAGCTGATGGCCAACATGCCGGTTTTAGCGATCTATGCCTATCAGGCGTATCGCTATTCCAAGGGAGAAAGCCTATATATCCACGTTCCGCGCCCGGAGCTGTCCACAGCGGAAAATTTCCTGCGTATGCTG
>QKDF01000014.1 GCA_003245395.1 Clostridia bacterium | reverse complement strand
CGCGGGTGCAGTCTGCGAGGGGGCCGAGATTCACAGAAGAACAGATTGAAAAAATAATGGCCGAAAGGCCCCTGCTCGGCTGAGCAGAGACCTTCCGGCTGGAGTGTGTGTAGGTGTGTTCAAGTGCCAATTCCAAACAGGCCCATAGTGATAAAATATAGGACGAATGGGAAGACCACAAGGCAGATCAGTTTCAGCCCCAGGCCGCATTTAATCAGGTCCTTCATTTCAATTTCACCTGTGCCGTATGCGATGGCATTGGGCGGGGTTGCCGGCGGCAGCATAAAGGCGAAGTTGCAGGCCAGCATACACCCGAGCATCATGGCCAGCGGGCTGACACCGATAGCGGTACCCACAGAGGCCAGCACCGGCAGGAAGGCGGCCACGACGACGGCATTGGTGGTCAGCTCGGTGATCAGAGAGGTGACAATTCCGACAATTACGACAATCAGCACTGGGCTTAGCCCGGCCAGACCGGAGAGCTGATCGGCCACCCATGTGGCGCAGCCAGCGTCCTTGAATGCGTTGCCCATGACCATGGAGCCGCCCAATAGGATGATGGCCGTCCATGGAATTTCCCGCATTCCGGTTTTCATATCCATGACGTATTCGCCTTCTTTGAAATTCAGGGGGACAGCCAACGTCAGGAATGCACCGAACAGTGCAACCGTTTCATCTGTTGCGTAGGGAATGAATTTACCCCAGACCGTGGAACGGGTAACCCAAAGTACGACACAGATCAGGAAAATAACCGCGGTGTATTTCTCGCCCTTGGACCAAGGACCCAGCTTTTCATATTCCTCGTGGGCTACCTGTACATTGATGTTGGACATTTTATCCACTTTAAAGAACTTTACCATGTACAGCCAGAACAGGGGGATCAGAATCAGCGTAAAGGGAAGGCCGATCTTCATCCAGTCGGTGAAGTTGAGAGTCACGCCGATGCTCTCCTGAATCAGCCCGATACCGGTTGGATTTGTAGTGGTGCCGATAACCGTGGACATTCCACCCAGAGTTGCGGCATAGGGAATGGCCAGAATCAGAGCCTTTTTCAGGCCAGACGCCTCAGCACCCAGCGTGGAAGCGATTGACAGCGCGATGGGGATCATCATGACGGTAGCGGTGGTGTTGGACATCCACATGGATACGAAGCCCACGGCGATAATGAAGCCCAAGACCAGTGTGGTGGGCTTTTTGCCGATCTTGCTGACAATGCCGTAGGCGATTCGCTTATGTAGTCCGTGTTTTACCATGGCACCGGACAGGAATCCTACGCCGACAAGCAGGTAACAGGTGGAATAGGCGTAGTGCTTGAATAGCTGGATGTCGTTTTGACCTTTGGCACCGGTAATTCCCAGCAGGGGGAACAGGATAATGGGCAGCAGTGCAGTGAAGGGGATTGGCATGGCCTCGGTCATCCAGAAGATGACCATCAGAACTGTGACGGCCAGTACACGCTGGCCCAGTACCGTCAGACCTTCTGGTGTAGGCATAAAGGCCAGGACCAGCATGACCAGAATTCCCACCAGGAAACCTATTTTTCTAATTTTATATTTACCCATCAAATCTCCTCCTCTTTTTGACCGGAGCACATACAATCTCCGGCCGATTCTTGCGCTGAAATAAGAAAGCTCCATCGATGTACAGAATAGCAATTCCCATGCCAGATTCGCTGGAGAAGAGGAAAAATTATGGCTCATAGCAGAGAGGAAAAGAGAGAACTTTTAAGAGGAAGAGGTTGCTTTTTTGCAGAACAACCCGGGAAGACGGGCCTTTATATTAGATGAGACGAGTCTTGGGAGAAGAGAGTGTTACACCTGCGTTGCAATGTAACCTGTTACATATCCAAAGGTTGAAACATCAATGGGCGAGGCCGTACTTTTTCATTTTACGCCAGAGGGTCTGACGACTGTACCCAAGACTGCGTGCGGCGGACTCCATGGAGGAGGGATTGGAGCGGAGAGCGGAGATGATGCGCTGGCGCTCGTGTTCGTCCGATTCCGGAGGCTGGCCGGGCGGTGTCACCTGTGTGCGGCTTCTGCGCAGCATCATCTCCGTCATGACACTGAAGGTTTCCGTATGGTTTTTCAGTAGGATATGTACCCTCTCGGTAAAACTTTGGAGTTCGCGGATATTTCCATACCAGGGATAATCCCCAATCTGACCCAGCTGCTCTAAAAACCGCTTCGCCAGGTCCGGTTCGGTCTTGCCGCACAGAGAACGGAAGAAAGCAAGCCCCAGAATTTCCACGTCCCGCCCTCTGTCCCGAAGAGGCGGAATCTCCAGGTCCAGAACATTGAGGCGGTAGTACAGGTCTTCCCGGAACCGCTTGCTCAGAATTTCCTCGATCAGATCCCGGTTGGTAGCGGTGATAACCCGCACGTCCACTGGAATAACGCGGGAGCCGCCCACGCGGCGGATTTCTTTTTCCTGCAGGACCCGCAGCAGTTCTACCTGGGTTTCCACAGGGATTTCACCGATCTCATCGAGAAAAATCGTTCCACCGTGGGCCAGTTCGAAAAGACCTTCTCGACCGCCCCTGGAGGCCCCGGTAAAGGCGCCTTCTTCATAGCCGAACAGCTCGCTTTCCAGCAGGTTATTCGAGACGGCCGCACAGTTGAGTGCCACAAAAGGACCGTTTCTGCGGCTGCTGGCATTGTGAATGCTCTGGGCAAACAGTTCCTTACCCACGCCGGTCTCGCCGTGAATCAGCACGGCGGCCTGGGAGGAGGCATAGCTTTGGGCAATCTGAATGGTATTATGGATAGCCGGAGAATCCCCGAGGATATCCGTAAAGGTATATTTTGCCACCAGCCCCTTTTCGTGTAGCTTCAGACGAATTTTCTGTTCCGTGCTTTGCAGCTGACGGATGTCCTGAAAGGTAGCCACCACCCCGCGGATTTCGCTGTCCACCAGAATGGGGACCCGGTTGGTATTGGTTAGCGTCTGATTGATTTGCATGATCTGATTGATCTGGGGTTTGCCGGATGCAAGTACCTCCGGCATTTTGGTCTTGAAAAGGACCTTTTCCACCGGCAGACCCAAAAGCTGTACCGCAGGCTTACCGATGATCCGTTCGGCTACGGGATTAACGATCTGGACGATACCGTTTTCGTCAATTGATAAAATAGCGTCGTGAGTAAAATTTAAAACCGCCTGATACATCTCCAGACGGGTTTTCAGCCTCTGCTGTTTGGCGTGCTCCTCCCGCTGGATAGCTCGGATCTGGTTGGCAACCTCCAGAGCGCCGGTGATGGATTCCTCCGAATTTTCCAGGATCACATGACGGAAGCCCACCTCTCTGGCAGCCACGTCCGTCCAGGCTCCGCCGATACCATAGGTAGCACCGTCCGCAATGGCTTTCGCCACACAGTTTCGGCAGTCCACAATGCTGGAAAACGTATAGTTTTTTGCACGGACATGCAGCAGTTCACACATTTGAAGTACATCCATACTCAGCGGGCTGTAAGAGAAAAAGGCAACCAGATCGGACCCATTGAGAGGATCCAGCAGCATGCGCATGTAGTCTATAAGCGTGTTGTTTAACCCGACTACCTGGATGTCGGTGGATTCCTGAATAATCTGCTGGGCGCCCTTCCGGGAAATCAGCAGTCTGGCACCCCGTTGCTGCAGGGCTGTGGCCAGTTCCACGATTCCGTCATGGTCGCGTCCACAGATAAATACATCCACAGGATCGCTGCGCTGAGCAATGATTTGCCGCGCCTTTTCGGCGAGCTGGCGGGTGGGAGCAATCATGCAGATCTCCTGTACATGATCTACCTGCGGAAACTCAAAATCCTGTTTCAAATGTTTCACCTCTCTG
>QKDF01000107.1 GCA_003245395.1 Clostridia bacterium | reverse complement strand
ACAGGGGTATGTCCGTTCCATGATCGACTCGGCCAATTTGCGCGCACTGGTGCGGACGCTCCGAATGGGCAAGAGTCCTGAGTTTTTACAGGGCGTTTTGTTTACCGGCGGTACGGTGGGAGAGGATGAACTCCTTGCCGTAGCGGCGGCCGGCGGAAGTGGTCTTGCAGAGCTGTACAGCTCCACGGATTTGCACGCTGCGGCTGTGGCCGGTACGGAAGCGCTGCGCAGCGGTGCTCTGACGGAATTTGAAAAACTCTGTGACGAAGCGGTAGCTGCCTATCTGGACGGAGCAAAGCTGATTCCCTTCGGCGAAGCGCCTCTGGTCGGCTATTTGGCTGCACGGGAAACCGAGTATACGAACTTGCGGATTGTGCTGCTGGGCCGGGCTGCGGGTCTGGCGCCGGATGTGATCCGGTCGCGGCTCCGCACCGTTTATTGAGAGGTGAGAGTATGGCTGTGACCTATCAGATCGCGGTGATCGGAGATTGGGACTCGGTGATGGGATTTCGGGCGCTGGGTCTGGATACCTATCCGGTGACGACTGCGGAAGAAGCCCGTGAAAAAATTCACGAGCTTGCTAAAACCGACTGTGCGGTGATTTATCTGACCGAGCAGTTGGCGGCAAAGCTGCCCGATGTGCTGGAGCGCTATAAGGATGAACTGCGGCCTGCGATCATTTTGATTCCCGGCCGGCAGGGGTCTCTTGGTATTGGAAAAGCCAATATCCAACGCTCCATCGAGCGTGCCGTGGGTGCCGATATTCTCTGACACCACAATATCACAAGCGAATTTACCTTGGAAAGAAGGTTGCAATTTGAGCGGAAAAGTTGTGAAAGTATCCGGACCGCTGGTAGTGGCCACGGGCCTTCAGGACGCGAATATGTCAGACGTGGTTCGTGTTGGTCCCCAGCGGCTGATTGGTGAGATTCTGACTATGAAGGGTGACGCCGCCTCCATCCAGGTGTATGAGGAGACGTCTGGCCTGGGGCCCGGCGCCGAGGTTGTTACCACCGGTGCGCCCATGAGCGTGGAACTGGGGCCCGGTATGATCGAGGGCATCTATGACGGTATCCAGCGCCCGCTGGAGAAAATCGTGGAAAAGGTCGGCGCCTGCATTACCCGCGGTGTGGAGGTTCCCGCGCTTGATCATGAAAAAAAATGGGAATTTACCCCTGTGGTCAGTGTTGGCGACAAAGTCGCCGGCGGTGATATTCTAGGCACTGTTCCGGAGACCCCGGTGGTGCTTCATAAAGTGATGGTTCCCCCAAATGTGAGCGGTACGGTAACCAGAATTGAAAGCGGGTCTTTCACCGTGCTGGAGACCATCGCGGTTCTGAAAACTGACGATGGCAGGGAAGTAGAACTTCCCATGGCGCAGCACTGGCCTGTGCGTGTTGGCCGGCCCTATCAGCACAAGTACCCGCCCAAGCGGCCTCTGTGCTCCGGTCAGCGTGTCATCGATACGCTGTTTCCCATCGCAAAAGGTGGTACAGCAGCCGTTCCAGGACCCTTTGGTTCCGGCAAGACGGTGGTGCAGCACCAGCTGGCCAAGTGGTCGGACGTTGACATCGTGATCTATATCGGCTGCGGAGAGCGCGGTAACGAGATGACCGACGTTTTGCGGGAGTTTCCTGAATTGAAAGACCCTCGTACCGGTGAATCCCTGATGAAGCGGACGGTATTGATCGCCAACACCTCTGATATGCCCGTGGCCGCCCGTGAGGCGTCTGTCTACACAGGCATCACCATTGCGGAATATTTCCGCGACATGGGCTATGACGTGGCTGTTATCGCCGACTCCACCTCCCGCTGGGCCGAAGCCCTGCGTGAGATGTCCGGCCGACTGGAAGAAATGCCCGGTGAAGAAGGTTACCCGGCCTACTTGGCTTCCCGTCTGGCCCAGTTTTACGAGCGCGCGGGTTCTGTGGAATGCATCGGTTCCGATGAGCGCCGGGGCAGCCTGACCGCCGTGGGCGCCGTGTCTCCTCCGGGCGGCGACTTGTCCGAGCCGGTTTCACAGGCGACCATGCGAATTGTCAAGGTGTTCTGGGCATTGGATTCTGCGCTGGCTTACCGGCGTCATTTCCCGGCCATCAACTGGCTGAACTCCTACTCCCTGTATCTGGATTCCCTGAAACCCTGGTTTGATGAAAACCTGGGGCCTGAGTTCTTACAGGATCGCGGCGCAGCCATGTCCCTGCTCCAGAACGAGGCATCCCTGAACGAGATTGTTCAGCTGGTGGGCAAGGATGCACTGTCGCCCGCCGATCAGCTGACGCTGGAAGTGGCGCGGATGGTGCGCGAGGATTTCCTGCAGCAGAACGCCTTTACGGACATTGACGGTTACTCGTCCTATGATCGGCAAAAGAAGCTGATGTCCATTATTCTGCAGTATGAGCATCTGTGCAGAGATGCGATTACTGCCGGTGCACCTGTGGCAAAGCTGTTTGAGATTCCGTCCCGTGAAAAGATCGGCCGTGCCAAGAGTGTGCCTGCCGACGAATACGAGGGTGCCTATGCCGCCATCGAAAGTGAGATGGCGAAAGAGATCGAAGCCGTCGTGGCCCAGGGAGGTGAGGACTGATGATTCGTGAATACAAAACCGTAGAGGAGATTGTCAGCCCGCTGATGATGGTCCGCATGGTGGAGAATGTCACCTATGACGAACTTGTGGAAGTGGAGCTGCATGACGGCTCTGTCCGCCGCGGCAAGGTGCTGGAAGTCAACGGTGATACTGCCGTTGTCCAGCTGTTCGACTCTGCCGCCGGTATCAATCTTGCTAACGCCAAGGTTCGTTTTCTGGGGCACCCGCTGCAGTTGGGCGTGTCATCCGATATGCTTGGCCGTGTGTTCAACGGCATGGGCCAGCCCATTGACGGTGGCCCCGAAATTCTTGCGGAGGAGTACCGTGACATCAACGGTCTGCCCATGAATCCTGCTGCCCGCGACTACCCCAACGAGTTTATTCAGACCGGCGTTTCCACCATTGACGGCCTGAACACCCTGGTTCGTGGTCAGAAGCTGCCGATATTCTCCGGTTCCGGTCTGCCCCATGCCAATTTGGCGGCACAGATTGCCCGCCAGGCGAAGGTGCTGGGAGATGACAACTCCAATTTTGCCGTAGTGTTTGCCGCAATCGGTATCACGTTTGAGGAATCTGAGTTTTTCGTCAGCGAGTTCAAGCGTACCGGTGCTATTGACCGTACGGTATTGTTTTCCAACTTGGCCAATGACCCTGCGGTTGAACGTATTTCCACACCTCGTATGGCCCTGACCGCTGCTGAGTACCTGGCTTTTGAAAAGGGAATGCATGTACTGGTCATCATGACCGACATCACCAACTATGCCGAGGCTCTGCGCGAGGTTTCTGCGGCGAAGAAGGAAGTCCCGGGCCGCCGTGGCTTCCCTGGCTATCTGTATACCGATTTGGCCACCATGTACGAGCGTGCCGGACGCCGGCTGGGCAATCCCGGCTCCATTACGCTGATTCCTATTCTGACCATGCCGGAAGATGATAAGACCCACCCCATTCCCGACTTGACCGGCTATATCACGGAGGGCCAGATCATCTTGTCTCGTCAGCTTTACCGCAAGGGCATTCATCCCCCTGTGGATGTACTGCCCAGTCTGTCACGTCTGAAAGATAAGGGCATCGGTGAGGGGAAGACTCGGGAAGACCACGCCAATACTATGAACCAATTGTTTGCCGCCTACTCTACCGGTAAAGACAACAAGGAACTGATGAGCATTTTGGGTGAGGCCGCTCTGACGCCGACGGATTTGTTGTATGCCAAGTTTGCGGATGCATTTGAAAGCCGTTATGTCAACCAGGGCTATGAGGAAAACC
>QKDF01000079.1 GCA_003245395.1 Clostridia bacterium | reverse complement strand
GCAAATATCTGGAGGAGCGCCCAATTGCACTTTATATCATTTGTGTTTGTGCGGCACTGACAACCACTGTTTCCAATACCGTCGTTATTTGGCTGGACAGTGTGATTTATCACTATTATACTTTCGCTTACGTCTTTGGCTCTCTGCTTATGCGCTTGTTCACCGGAGTAGTCACGGCTGTGGTAATTGCCAGTGTGGCGATGCCTGTGGTTCGGATTTTGGGCCGTCAGAAACTTGTGGGACGTACGATGTCCGTGGATAGGGAGAGCAATTGATGAGCGCAGAGGAGGCAATTGCCTATATCCACGCCCAACACTGGCAGCAGCATGCTCCGGGCCTTTCCCGCATGCGGAGGCTGCTGGCGGCCCTGGGAAATCCTCAGCAGGAGCTGCGTTTTGTGCATGTGGCTGGGACAAATGGCAAGGGCAGCACCTGTGCCTGTATTGCCTCCATCCTCCGCTGCGCCGGATATCGGGTGGGACTGAATACCTCTCCTTTTCTGCTGCGGTTCAATGAGCGCGTGCAGATCGACGGAGAAGAAATATCCGACAAAGATCTGGCTGCCCTGATGGAGGAAATCCGTCCTGCTGCTGAGGCAATGCCGGAATCGCCCACGGAATTTGAACTGATTACGGCCCGGGCATTTTTGTATTTTCAGAGACGCCGGTGTGATATTGTGGTGCTGGAAGTGGGTATGGGCGGCGCGCTGGACGCTTCCAACGTGATTGATACGCCGGATGTGGCGGTTATCACTGCCATGGGTATGGATCATGTAAAGGAGCTTGGGCCAACCATGGCGGACATTACCGCGGCGAAAGCGGGCATCATCAAACCGGGCGGCCGGGTCGTCAGCTATGGCGGCGTACCTGAGGCCGACCGGGTGATCCGGGATACCTGTGTCCGACAGGATGCAACCCTGACAGAAGTGGTATTCGGACGTCTGGAGAATCTTCAATGCGATCTGAGTGGCAGCACATTTGATCTTGCACCTTACCATGGACTATACCTCCCGCTGGTGGGGACATATCAGCCCAAAAACGCTGCTGTGGCGGTGACTGCAGTGGAAGAGCTTCGACGTGCGGGATGGGCGATTCCGGACACAGCCATTGTCCGCGGCCTTTCCTGTGTCCGCTGGCCCGGCCGATTTGAAGTCCTGCGCAGAGAGCCCACGGTTTTACTGGACGGGGCCCACAACGCCCATGGCCTGCGGGCCACGACCGAGGCCCTGCGGACGCTGCTTCCCGGACGGAAGTTCGTTTTTCTGCTGGGCATTATGGCGGACAAAGATGTGGAGCAGATGCTGGGCCTGTTGACACCTTTGGCAGAGCAGGTCGTAACCGTTCGGCCGGACAGCCCCCGTGCTTTGGACGCCCAAGTCCTGCGGGATATGCTGGCGGGGCGGGGAATTTCCGCCCAGGCCACCGCTACAGTGCCAGACGGCGTGGAAGCTGCGGTACGTCTGGCGGGGAGAGACGGCGTGGTCTGTGCACTGGGGTCCCTCTACTTCTCCGGGGATATTCGCCGAGCGGTGGATGCGCTGGACTGAGTCCGCAGAATCTTTGTTATGCACGGACGGCCCAAGATTCGGCATTATCTGCTGACAGTTTAAAGCGATTTTTCCTGATCGAAAATGAAACGGCCCACTGACAATTGTCAGTAGGCCGTTTTGCTGATTTGATAGCGTAAATCCACACGATTTAAAATGCAGCTTGCTTCAAAATTGTTACGGCGTTTTGTACTGGATTGCTACATCCGAGAGGCTGCCACCCAAATCCGAAACGCCGATGTAATGAGAGCCGCTGCTTAATGGAAGATTTTCAAGATTGAGGTTCGTGCTGATGCTGTAGCTTTTCCCGTCTCGCTGGGCGGTAAGTATGATCTCCAGTGTGGTGCTGGTGCTGTTGGTTACGCTGAAGTGAGATTCGGCATCCGAGAGCGAATTTGCGATTGTCCGCTCGTCATAGGTGCCGGTGGCGGCCACGTATTTTGCCTGGTGCAGGGAGCCGTCCTGAATATAGAAATAGTTATAGGCAGCATCGGTTTTGACAGCATCAGCGGGAATGATATTCAATTCCGTTGCATACCGGACCTGATCGCACAAATAGCTGGAAGCAAGCCGAATATCATTTTGGATGTCATAGTAATCATTGCTGCTGCGCAGCGATTTTTGGCTGAAGCCCATGAGGGAGTACGCCATAGACAAAACCAGGCCGAGAATCGCCATGGAGACAACCACTTCAATGAGCGTAAATCCCTGGGCGTTTTTTGCCTTTTGCAGATACATGTCAGCCCCCCCTGTCAGGCAGGAACGTGGAAAGCTGAGCGTACCGCTTGCCGTTTTGGGTGAACGCAACAATCGTTACGCTGTTACCAGCCGTGCCTGCTATGGTTTCCTGAGGCGAAACGTAGAAGTTCACGTCATTCCCTGCATTTACAGTGATCTGGCTCAGGTCGCTGACAGAATTATAGATTTTGCCTGTCAGATAATTTACAATATAATATTGCGCAGGATGGGAAGAAGTGGTCATGAAGTCCTGTGCGTTCAGATCGTCAACGATGGACTGTACGTTCATCAGCTCTTTGCTTTTCTGCCCCGAAAAGGCAATATTGCTGAAGCCCAAAGAAAATACGCCCAGGATTACGACCAGAATGATGCCCAATATCGCCATGGAAACGATGATCTCAATAAGCGTGAGACCACGCTGATTTCTGATGTATTTCATTTCGCTCACCCTGCCGCGCTAGTTGCCGTAATAATAATCTCGGGCATATGCCAGATAGCCCGAATAATCCACGCTGTCCGGAAGCGGAACATAGTGGAATTCTCCGTTTGGGCCGTTGCCCGCACCGTTTTTCTCAATGATATTTCCCACCATTGCGCCATTTAGCCTTGTACCGCTGGACTGAATTTCCAGGGTGGCGTTGGGGGCGGAAATATAGGCGGAAAGCTCGCAATTTGCCTGCAGGGAAAGCGTTTTTCCGTCGCAGACGTAAATAAAAAGCTGAGCCGGGTTTTTCATAGTACCGTCCGAATTCACGTTCACAGGATTATTGATCGAGCCGGAATTCAGAATATACAGCTGAACAACGCCACCGCCGATGATATCCACCGTTCCCTGACTACCGTCAAAGCTGAGCGTGTCAACTACCACGGTTTGAATACCACCTTCGGTATCGAAAATGATGGTATCCTTGTTTCTTTTGTCAAGCGATGTAAGACGAATGCTGCCAGTGACGGTTATCGTTGTATCGCCACCGTTTTTTACGGAGACCATGGTACCGCTAAAAGCAGAGGAATCGGGCACCACAATTGCACCGGGAGGATCGTAGTTGAGTTCTGTCTTAATATTTGGATCGCCGACGTTTGTGGGATTATTTGGGCTGAGCGTAATCGTACTCGTACTTTCCACCTTGACCGTATCGCTTGGATCATGATAAATTCCCAAGAGCTTAAGATCCAGCTCTGATTCCGGCTCCGTCTGGCGAATCCCGTCGAACAAGCTGCTGTAACTTTCTTTGGAGAGTTTGAGGTTCACCGTTGCGGTGGTCCCGGAGACCGTACCGGTGGAGGTGACCAAAATCGCGCCCGAAGAGGGCTTGATAACGGCGGAAAAAGAGCCTTCACCCAAAGAATCTCCCACGGTCTTGTCGGAAAAACCGCCCGAAGGGAAAGAGGACGGATGATCCTGCACATACTGGGCGGCCGCATCCGCGCCCGCCCGGGCGATATATTCCGCCTGGAGGTGATGTTCCTGATTTGCCGCAAGCCGTGTGTCGGAGAGCGCGAAGGACAGTACGGCGGTTCCCAGAATAACCGATACGGCCATGACCAGAACCACCGTGAAAAGGGCGACACCGTT
>QKDF01000122.1 GCA_003245395.1 Clostridia bacterium | reverse complement strand
GAGGCGGCGGAATGACACCCACCGACTATCAGCGCATCGGGGAGACAGTGCTGCGCTATGTGCTGCCCAACGGGCTGCAGATCAACGTGGTGCCCAAGCCCGACTACGCCAAGAGCTATGCCTTTTTTGCCACCCGCTACGGCGGCATGGATACGCGGTTTGAACTGGGCGGGAAGTGGATGGATACCCCCGCCGGTATCGCCCACTACCTGGAACACAAGATGTTCGACACCAAAGAGGGCAACGCCCTGCAGGAGCTGGCGAAAAACGGGGCGGAGCCCAATGCCTTCACCTCCAACGCCATGACGGGCTATTACTTCGACTCCACGGAGCATTTTTACGAAAATCTGGAGATTTTGCTCTCTTTTGTGTCGGTCCCGTACTTCACGGACGAGAGCGTGGCCAAGGAGCAGGGCATCATCAGCCAGGAGATCCGCATGATTGAGGACAACCCGGACTGGCAGGTCTACACTCGGATGATGCAGGCGCTCTACCAAAACAGTACGGCCCGCACCTCTGTGGCCGGCAGCGTGGAGAGCATCAAGGCCATCACGGCGCAGACGCTTTATGACTGCCACAAGGCGTTCTATACGCCGTCCAATATGGTGCTTACCGTGGTGGGTGATGTGGACGCCGAAAAAGTTGCGGAACTGGCCGCCCACATTCTGCCCAAGGAGAGCGGCCCCACTATCCCCCGGGATTACGGTCAGGAGCCCGCGTCCGTGGCGCAGAGGGAGACTGAGATTCGCATGGAAGTGGCCATGCCCCAGTTCCTGATGGGCTTTAAATGCGCGCCTTCCCCGGCGGGCGAGGAATATTACCGCCGGGAGCTGATCGGGGAGATGGCATGTGATTTGCTGCTGGGTGAATCCAGTCCGCTGTATCTGCGGCTCTATAACGAAGGGCTGATCAACACCAGCTTCGCCGGTGCCTTTGAGATGATGCCGGGTGTGGCGTATCTCTACGCCGGAGGCGACAGCAAGGACCCCAAGGCTGTGGCGGCTGAGATTGTCAAGGAGGCGGGACGTCTGGCCTCCGAGGGCGTGGACGAGGACTTTTATCAGCGGGTGCGCAAGGCGGCCTTCGGCAGTATGCTGCGGGGCTTCAACTCTTTTGAGAATATCGCCGTCTCCATGACGGAGGGGTATTTTGGGGGCTATGACGCCTGCCGCTTCCCGGAGGTGTTTGACAGCATTTCCCGGGAGGATATCCAGGCATTTATCCGGGAGAATCTGACGCAGGAGCAGTCCGTACTGTCCGTGGTTTTGCCCAAATAACGAGCGGAGCGTCCGCCAGCAAGAAGGGAAGTCTTATTTTGAAAGCACTCAGCAATATGCCCATCAGCTTTCCCGGCCTGTTCGGGAACTGGGAATTCAACCCCGACCCCATTGCCCTGCACATCGGCCATGGCATCTATTGGTACGGGATCATTCTGGCCTGTGGAATGCTGGCCGGTCTGCTGCTTTGCATGAAGCAGGCCAAACGGTTCGGGCTCACGGAGGACAATGTGCTGGACATGATTCTCTGGGCCGTGCCCTTTTGTATCCTGGGTTCCCGGATTTATTACGTCGTCTTTTATCTGGACTTATTCCGGAATACGGACGGCAGCCTGAACTGGGGAAAGGCCATCGCCATCTGGGACGGAGGCCTGGCCATCTACGGTACTGTGATTGTGGGCATTCTGGTGGCGTTTATCTATACCAGAGTGAAAAAGCTGAAGTTTGCGGCCATGACGGACCTGTGCGTGATGGGCCTGCTCATCGGACAGGCCATCGGGCGCTGGGGCAATTTCATGAATCGAGAGGCTTTCGGCGCTGCGACGACTTTGCCCTGGCGGATGCGCCTGTGGACCAGTGCCACCGATTATATTGAGGTGCACCCCACGTTCCTGTACGAGAGTCTGTGGAATGTGGTGGGCTTGCTGCTGATCCTGTTTATCGTCTCCAAGGCCCGGCGTTTTGACGGAGAGAACACCTGGTTCTATTTCCTCTGGTACGGTCTGGGTCGCTCCTGGGTGGAGGGCCTGCGTACCGACAGCCTGTACCTGTTCGACTGGACGTTCATGGGCCAGCCCATCCGGGTTTCCCAGGCACTGAGCATGGTGCTGGTGGTGGTGTCGGTATGCATGCTGTTTTACAACATCAAAATTAAAAAGCACGACCCGTCCGAACTGTTGGTTAACCAGGTGGCGGCCCGACAAGCCGAGCCGACCGACGCCGAGTCTGCCGCAGATAAAACCGGCGCAGATGTGCCTTCCGCAGATGAAGGAGCCTCCGGGGATGAGCAGCCCGTGCAGGCGGCGGAGTCTGCTGAACAAGAGCACGCGGATGCCCCAGCGGAAGAGATCAAGCAATAGATCAATCAAAGAAATGCAAAAAACACAGCCGCACAGCAAAAGCTGTGCGGCTGCTTTTTTCGAAGTTTGTGGTAGACCCGGTCAGAATACGGACTTTTCCGTCAGATATGCTTGCCGCCCACGAAGTAGCGGGAATAGTAGTCCTCGTATAGACTGCTGATGACCACACCCTGGCTCCGGGCGGAAGAAGCGTGGATGAACTGTCCGTTGCCGATGTAGATACCGGCGTGGGAGCAGGCTTTTCCATTGGAGCGGCTGGGGTCGCAGAAGAATACCAGATCACCGGTGCTCAGGGCTGAAACAGACCAGACCTTGGTGCCGGTGGAACTCTGCCACTGTCCGGTTGCCGTGTGGGGAAGGGACACGCCATACTGACCGTATATGTACATGGTGAAGCCAGAGCAGTCAAAACCGCTGGGCGAGGAGCCGCCGTAAACATAGCGGGTGCCCAGAAACTGCTTGGCTGTAGAAATCACGCTGGAACCCTGGCTGGTGGTGCTGGAATTGCTGGATGTCAGATCCACAAAATCGCTGCGGACATAGCCGGTGGTGCCATATTTGCACGTGACGGCATACCAGCCGTCGGACAGGCTGTTGACAGTCAGGATTGTGCCCTTGGGCAGAGATGCCAAGGAGTCGGAGTCGACAGAGGCGGCGGAGCGGACATTGACATTGTCCGTATTAATGCTGCCATAAGAGGTAAACACGCCGTCTTGATCCTCAATGAGGTAGCCGGCGGAGACATAGCCGGTTTTCCCGGCGTAGCTGATATGGTACCAGCCGTCCTGCTTGCCCAGAAGGGCGACGGCGGTGTTTTTGTCCAGAGTCATCACGACGGAGGAGGAAGTGGAGGCTTCTGCACGCATTCTCAGGCTGGAACCTGTAATACAGCCGGCACCGATGGCGACATCTGCGGCGGAGGCGGCGGAAACCATCATCAAGGTGGCTGCCGAGGACAGGAGAAGAACCTTGAATGCTTTTCCTGCAAGGTGTGTCATACGTGTACGCTTCCTTTCGTGTTGCATCGTTGAATACGTTTGTATCAGGGAAGTGGAGAACGTTGAACTTATTTCTCCTTGCCGGAGAGCGCCCGATCCAGCCAGATGGAAGAGATATCCATCGCAGAATAGAGATTATCCTTCTCGCTCTTTTTCAAGATGCGATCCCGGGATTTCAGGTCGGGATCGGTCAGCTGCAGCTGTACGGAGACCTTAGTGGCCACGTCCAGATCCTGCACCTTCTTTGTACTGAGAACTTGCATCATAATGATATATTTTTCAGCCATTGTACCGTAGTAGATCAGATTATCAACCCGGCGCAGAGGATGGCCCTTATAAATCAGACCCTCGGTTTTCTCATCAGCTGTGCTTGCCATTGAAACACTCCTTCACAAAAGTTGTAACCAAATTGTAACAGATTCTTACCGGTTTGTCAATTCTTTCTGGTCGTTCTTTTTTGGAAACTTTATCCTAAATGCAAAAATAAAAGGACGTGTATCGGAAGCG
>QKDF01000057.1 GCA_003245395.1 Clostridia bacterium | reverse complement strand
GTCGGCTGGAGGAGAAGGCTTTCGATCTGGGCGGCGGCATGTACCGCGCCCCCGCGCAGCGGGTGGAAGATTTTCTGGCGGGACGGCCCTCCGCGGCACCGGGGCGGATCTCCCCCACCTATCGCCCCGGCGTCACCTGGACGGATCTGCGCCAATGTCTTCCGGATTTTATCAGTGAAACCCTGGCCGAAGCGCTGCCTCTGCTGGATCGGAAACTCCGCGGCTATGCGGACGGCGATGCGGTGCTGACAGCCGTGGAAAGCCGCAGTTCATCTCCAGTACGAATTCCCCGGGACAAAACCGGACAGGCATCCCTGCGGGGCCTGTACCCCTGTGGGGAAGGGGCCGGGTATGCCGGCGGTATCCTGTCTGCCGCCGCTGACGGCTGTCATATTGCCGAACAGCTTTGTGAAGAATATTCCACTATAAAATGATCAAAGGAGGAACCATTTATGAGCCGTACTGTCTGTGTTGTCAACGAATTTATCACCGAGGCCCACAAGGTTAAAATCAACGCCATTGCCGAGAAAGCCGGATTCACTGTCCGCTACTATCTCACCAAGGAGGATGCCACCGGTCATATAGAGGACTGCGAGGTGCTCTTCGGTCATTGGCGCTCTTTGCTTCATGAAGCATCGGGTCTGAAGTGGTTCTGCTGTGCCTACGCCGGTGTGGACCCCTATGTCCCGCCGTTCCAGTTCCCCGAAAACTGCATGCTGACCAACTCCTCCGGTGCCTACGGCGTCACCATCGCCGAGCACATTCTGATGGTCATGCTGATGCTCCAACGGCGGATGCCGGAGTATACGGACATTGTACGCCGCCGGGACTGGGTCAACGATTTGACCATCCGCTCCATTCAGGGCAGCCGGATCACCGTGCTGGGTACCGGTGATATCGGAACCACCTTCACCCGCCGCGTCCGGGCGCTGGAACCCGCCTCTGTAGCGGGTGTCAACCGCAGCGGAAAAGTTCGTGAGGGGGTCTACGATACCGTGCACCGCCTGGACGAGCTGGACAGCGTCCTGCCCGAGACCGACATTCTGCTCATGGCCCTGCCCTCCACGCCCGAAACCATCGGAATCATGAGCAAGGAGCGTATCGGTCTGCTGCCCAAGGATTCCATCCTGGTTAACGTGGGCCGCGGCACCGCCGTAGATCAGGCGGCTCTGATGGAGGCTCTGAACAGCGGCCGTCTGGCTGGTGCCGCCATCGATGTGATGGTGCCCGAGCCCCTGCCCACGGATCACCCCCTGTGGGACACGAAGAATCTGTTGATTACGCCCCATATTGCAGGCAACATGACCCTGGGCTATACCTGCGACAAAACGGTAGACATGTTCTGCGAGGATTTGGAGAACTATATCGCCGGACGGCCCCTGAAGCATCTGGTGGATCTCAAGCGCGGCTATTGATTCATTGACATCAAAAAAGACGACTCCGGCGTATGATTCGCCGGAGCCGTCTTTTCGATTGCTCTTAGAAATCCGCGTTGCCCACAGTACGGGGATGGGGCAGTACATCCCGGATATTGGTCACGCCCGTGAGGTACATCACCAGTCGCTCAAAACCCAGGCCAAAGCCCGCATGCTTGCAGGAGCCATAGCGCCGCAGGTCGCAGTACCACCAGTAGTCCTTCGGGTCCATGCCCAGTTCCTTAATGCGGCTCTCCAGCAGTTCCAGGCGCTCCTCGCGCTGGCTGCCGCCGATAATCTCGCCGATTCCGGGAACCAGGCAGTCCGCCGCGGCCACGGTCTTGCCATCGTCATTCATGCGCATATAGAACGCCTTGATCTCCTTGGGATAGTCGGTGACGAAAACCGGACGCTTGAATATCTGCTCCGTCAGGAAACGTTCGTGCTCCGTTTGAAGATCGGTGCCCCACTCTACCTTATAGTCAAAGCGGTCGTTGTGTTCCATAAGGATGTTGACCGCCTCCGTATAGCTCACCCGGCCAAAATCGGCGGACGCCACATGCTCGAGCCGCTCCAAAAGGCCCTTGTCCACAAAGCCGTTGAAAAACGCCAGCTCATCGGGGCAGCGTTCCATGGTTTTGCGGATCACGTACTTGATCATGGCCTCGGCCACATCCATGTCCCCCTGCAGGTCGGTAAAGGCCATCTCAGGCTCGATCATCCAAAATTCCGCCGCATGGCGCTGGGTGTTGGAATTCTCAGCCCGGAACGTGGGACCAAACGTATATACATCGCCGAAGGCCATGGCGAAATTCTCCGCATTGAGCTGACCGGAAACCGTCAGGTTGGCGGGCTTGCCGAAAAAGTCCTGGGTGTAGTCCACGGTTCCGTCCTTATTCCGGGGCGGGTTTTCAACATCCAGCGTTGTCACCCGGAACATCTCTCCGGCTCCCTCACAGTCGCTGGCGGTGATGATAGGGGTATGGACATACACAAAACCCTGGCTCTGGAAAAACTCATGGATGGCATAAGCCGCCACACTGCGTACCCGGAAGGTTGCAGAAAACAGGTTCGTCCGGGGCCGCAGATGCTGGATGGTTCGCAGGAACTCCACACTGTGGCGCTTTTTCTGCAGAGGATACTCCGGAGAGGAGGTTCCTTCCACCGCAATGGAAACTGCTTTCAGCTCCAGCGGCTGCTTGGCATCCGGAGTCAGCACCACCGTACCTGTAACAACCAACGCTGCACCCACATTCTGTGCGACAATTTCCGCGTAGTTGTCCAGCGCGGCGGACTCCAGAACCACCTGCAGATTTTTAAAGCAGGACCCGTCATTCAGCTCTACAAAGCCGAAGTTCTTCATGTCCCGGATGGTCTTGGCCCAGCCGCCCACGGTGACTTGTTGTTCAGCAAGGGTCTCGCTGTCGGCAAAAATGGCCGCAATTTTCGTGTAACTCATTCTATCACCCGTATTTTCTCTTGTTTTGGACTCAATGTATGGTATTATACCGCCCTTTTGCCCATTTTACAAGAGGAACCGCGCCGCTTTCAGCTGATTGCCCGGCTGCCGACAGAGTAGCCCGTCCATGTGCCGAATTCAGGCCAGACGGCAGTGCAGTCATTGAAGAAATCCGCGCCGTCGCCGCTGCGCCATTTTTGGGCATCAAATTTCAGGACGGGTAAAGAGAAGATTTCACCAGCGGCATCCGCAGCGGAGATGGAAAACAGAATGCCGTCCTCCCAATACAAGCGGTCCCGGTCGATATAGCCCTGTTCTGCCAGTTCATCGTACGTTCCCAACAGCGGCGTGCAGCTATGCAGTTCTCCAAAACGCCAGGCAATGGCGGCCTTTTCCGAATCTGTCAGATTACCGGGAGCCTGGGACAAATCCACACCGACATACTTAATGCCACTGTTGAGGCCCGGGTCCGCATTCCAAAGATCCTCCAAGACCTTCAGATAAAATCCGCAAAGGTCATAATAGCTGCCGCCCACCGGCGTGCTGGCATCCAGTGCACTGACATCTCCAAGGTCTATCGGATAGCTCTCCTGCACGCCGCCGGTATAGGTCACGGTCACTTCCATACCGTCGGAAAGCGCCCTCGCTTCCGCCGCCTTACCATCCACCGTCACCGGCATATCTCCGACCGTCAGGCGGTAAATCTCGCTCCCGCCATTTAATGCCGCCAGCAGCAGTTCTCCATTCTCTGCTCCATCTGCAATGCGGCAAAATACCGTATTCTCCATTTTGGAGCTTTGCCCCGAAGCATCCGGAGCATCTCCGGATACGGAGCAACTACAGCCTGTCAACGCCGCCAGCAACAATGCGGCAGTGCAGGCCCATACAATACGTTTCATCTGCTCAGCTCCCTTCTGAAGGATAGACGTTCACGGAGAAAATTTGTTCCTGTCCGGAAAAGCAATTGACTTTCCATACGTCTTATGCTAAT
>QKDF01000256.1 GCA_003245395.1 Clostridia bacterium | reverse complement strand
GCCCCACCACCTGGGTCAAAAACTCCCAGCTCATGGGAATGGCCTCTTTCTTGAAGTAATCTCCGAAAGAGAAGTTCCCCAGCATCTCAAAATAAGTGCCATGGCGGGCGGTCTTGCCGATGTTCTCAATATCGCCGGTACGAATGCACTTCTGGCAGGTACACACGCGGTTGCGGGGCGGCTCCTCCTCCCGGGTGAACCAGGTCTTCATGGGGGCCATACCCGAGTTGATCAGCAGCAGCGACGCATCATTGTGAGGAATCAAGGAAAAGCTGGACAGACGCAGATGCCCCTTGCTCTCAAAATAGCTCAGGAACATCTCCCGCAGTTCGTTGAGCCCATATTGGGGATGTGACATTGTGGTTTCCTCCATATCTTTAGGCTTTGAATTGAAAAATGAAAAGGCTCCGCCCCGGTATAGGGGCGAAGCCTGGCTTCACGGTACCACCCTAATTATTCCCGACTGACGGGACATCTTAGTCATCCGATAACGGGGATTGGCCGTTCCGCTCTTCACGGACTGCTTCGGAGTGGCTGCATTGCGGCATAGACAAGGGGCTTTCACCGTCTCCCCTCTCGCTCCGGTCCGTTTCGCAAAGCTGGCTCCGTCATGGCGTTTTTCAGATTCTTTTGCTATTTTAGCACATTTTTTTCCGTTGTCAATGGTGCTTCCCGTCTTTTCGCCGCTTACCGTCCGCGCCAGAAAGACAAAATCTTACCAGATACCCAGCAAATGCTGTACCAGCAGGCTGACGCCGGCGATGGCCACCCAGCAGCAAAAGCCCATAGCGATGGGCTTTCCTCCGGTTTTCACCAGTTTCACCAGATCCGTATTCAGTCCGATGGCGGACATGGCCATGACAATAAAGAACTTGCTGGCGGTTTTCAGAAATGTCACGACGGCGGCCGGTATCGGCAGCAGAGTCGTAATCACGGAAGCAAGCAGAAACAGCAGAACAAACCACGGGAAAATCTTACCCAAATTCACGTTTGCCTCGCCTTCCCGGGCACTTTCACCCGCTTTTCTGGCGCGGTATAAGGCAAGCACCAGCGTGATGGGAATGATGGCCAGCGTACGGGTCATTTTCACAATAGCGGCGATATCCAGCGTATTGCTTCCGTGGATTCCGTCCCAGGCGGCCGCAGCAGCGGTCACGGATGAGGTATCGTTCACCGCGGTTCCCGCAAACAGACCGAATCCTTGATTTGACAGGCCCAAAATTCCGCCCAGCGTGGGGAAAATTAGGGCGGCGATAATATTAAACAGGAAGATCACGGAGATGGACTGCGCAATTTCCTCGTCATTGGCGCCGATCACCGGTGCGGTAGCGGCAATGGCGGAACCGCCGCAGATCGAAGACCCCACACCGATCAGTGTAGAGAGATTGGCGTCCATTTTCATGAGGTGGTAAAGCGCAAAGGATACAATCAGCGAGGTTGAGATGGTGGAAACGATAATGGGTAGAGACTGTCCGCCCACTTGCAGAACACTTTTCAGATTCATTCCGAAGCCCAGCAGTACCACCGCCAGCTGCAGAATCTTCTTGGATGTAAACGTAATGCCTGCGGCAACACCGCCGCGTGATTTCCAGAACAGTGCAACCACCATGCCGATTAAAATTGCGAACACCGGCCCACCGATTACTTCCATCCACCGTCCCAAAAACCAGGCGGGCAAAGCGATCAGCAAGCAGACCAATACGCCGGGGGCATTTTTCTTTAAGCTTTCCATGTACATTCTCTCCTTTTGCAGTACCTGCAAAAAAACAGGGCCGGGGTCTCCCGGCCCTGTTTTTATGGTTTTTATTCCGCTCAGCCCTCCTCGGCGATCTTGCGGCCCATCAGTACACCCATAACGGATGCCATCATCAATCCGCGGGTCCATCCCGAAGAATCTCCCAGGCAGTGGAGTCCCTGCAGGCTGGTGATAAAGTCTGTATCCATTTTGATCCGGTTGGAGTAAAACTTCAGCTCGGGGGAATAGAGCAGCGTCTCCGTGGAGGCAAAGCCGGGCACCACATGATCCATGGCCTGAATAAAGCCGATAATGTTCAGCATCGCCCGGTAAGGCATGGCAGCGGTGATGTCTCCTGCCACGGCATCCGGCAGCGTGGGGCGCAGGTTGGACTGGGCCAGCTCCTTCTGCCAGGTACGTTTACCGTCCAGAATATCACCGAAACGCTGTACCAAAATATGACCGTCTCCCAGCATGTTCGTCAGCTCGCCCACCTTCTGGGCGTAGGCAATGGGCTGATTGAACGGCACGCTGAAGTTGTGAGAGCAGAGAATGGCCAGGTTGGTGTTGTCCGTCTTGATGTCCTTATAGCTGTGACCATTCACCACCGCCAGATCGTTGTCGTAGTTCTCCTGGCTGACAAAACCGCCGGGATTCTGGCAGAAGGTGCGCACCTTGTTCTTGAACGGGTGGGGGTAGCCCACCAGCTTGGACTCATAGAGCACCCGGTTGACCATTTCCATGATCTCATTGCGCACCTCGACCCGAACACCGATGTCCACGGTTCCGGGGGCGTGGGCAATGTTGTGCTCCGTGCACAGCCGCTCCAGCCAGTCGGCTCCGCGGCGGCCTGTAGCCACCACGGTATGGCGGGCGTAAATTTCCAGATCGGTCTTTCCGTCAGAAACGGAAACTCCTTTGCACACATCATTTTCCAGGATCAGATTGCTGCATTCATAGCCAAAGAGCATTTCCACACCCTGCTCCTGCAGGTATTTCTCAATTGCCAGGTACAGGCTCTGAGCTTTCTCCGTTCCCAAATGGCGGATCGGACAGTCCACCAGCTTCAATCCGGCTTGAATGGCCCGCTTACGGATCTCTTTGCGCTCGGCATCGTTGCCGAGGCCCTCAATATGATCGTCCGCGCCGAATTCCAGATAAATCCGATCCGCATAATTGATGGTTTCCTGGGCTAGATTCTCTCCGATCAGTGTGGGCAGATCACCTCCCACCTCATAGCTCAAAGACAGCTTTCCGTCGGAAAACGCCCCGGCACCGGAAAAGCCGGTGGTGATGTGACAATAGGGCTTGCAGTTCATGCAGTGGCCGGTCTTGGCCTTGGGACAGTGGCGTTTTTCCACGCTCTGACCCTTCTCCACCATCACAATTTTCTGCTTGCTGTTCTTCTTGATCATCTCAAGAGCCGTAAAAATGCCGGCCGGGCCCGCGCCGACAATGACAACGTCTGTGTTCATCACTTTTCTCCTTGTTTGGTTATTGGGCGGAAAGCTCCACCGCATGGCGCACTAGGGAATAGGCCGGCACTGCCTGCGGAAATTTCATTTGAAAAAGCGTGCGGGGCGTACGGGCTTCGGAAATAGGGTGCCCGTCCGCATCCTGCAGCAGCGGAACCGTCATGGCGAATGGCCGCATATCCGGCCCCACAACCTCCACCGTCTCTCCGCATGCCACTTTATTGCGTACAGAAAGCATCGCGTTGCCGTCTTCATCGCAGGAGACTACTATGGCCACCACCTGCCACTCCCGGATATAGCGGGAATCGGCATAATATTGGCCCGGTTCTCCGTAGAAAAAGCCGGTGGCATAGCGGCGGTGACTGACATGATCCACTTCATCCCGCCACACCGGGTCCGGGGTTTCTCCCGCCGCCGCGGCATCCAGACAGTGGCGGTAAGCGCCGGTCACGACAGCCGCATAGTAGGCGGACTTTGCCCGCCCTTCAATTTTCAAGCTGCTCAAACCGGCTCCGCACAGATCGTCCAGATGGTCAACCATGCACATATCCCGGGAATTCATGATATAAGTGCCCTTTTCATCCTCGAACACCGGGAAATACTCTCCGGGCCTCTTTTCCTCCATCAATGCGTACTGATAGCGGCAGGGCTGGGCGCAGGCTCCACGGTTGGAATCCCGACCG
>QKDF01000232.1 GCA_003245395.1 Clostridia bacterium | reverse complement strand
ATGACTGCTATTATATGCTGGCGGATATGCATACCATCACGGTACGCCAGGTGCCTGCTGATCTGCGGCGTCATACGCTGACCCAGTTGGCTGCCTATATTGCCTGCGGCCTGGACCCGAAGAAAAACGTCCTGTTCGTGCAGTCCCATGTCCCCGCACATGCGCAGCTAGCTTGGGTGCTCAACTGTTATACCATGTTTGGCGAGCTCTCCCGCATGACCCAGTTCAAAGATAAATCCGCCAAAAATGCCGATAATATCAATGCGGGCCTGTTCACCTATCCGGCGCTGATGGCGGCGGACATTCTGTTGTATCAGGCCGACCTGGTTCCCGTGGGCGGAGATCAAAAGCAGCATGTGGAGATCTGCCGGGACATCGCGACCCGCTTCAACGGAATTTACGGCGACGTCTTCAAGCTGCCCGAACCCTATATTCCCCAGATCGGCGCACGAGTTATGAGCTTGACCTCTCCGGAGAGCAAGATGTCCAAATCTGACAAGGACCCCAATGGCTGCGTATATCTTCTGGAAAAGCCAGAGGATATTCTGCGTAAATTCAAGAAGGCGGTTACCGACTCCGAAGCCTGTGTTCGCTACGATCCCAAAGAAAAACCGGGCGTGTCCAATCTGATGCAGATTTATTCCGCCTGTACCGGGCGCGATTTCCAGGCCATTGAGGCTGAATTTGCCGACCTGGGCTATGGCGATTTCAAAACCGCCGTTGGCGAGGCCGTGGTCGAGCTGCTGCGCCCCATTCGGGAAGAGACCGAGCGTCTGCTCAACGATAAGGCTGCATTACAGGAAGTCTACCGAAATGGAGCGGAGCGCGCTGCCCGCACGGCGAACCGCACACTGGGTAAGGTATACAAGAAAGTCGGTTTTATTGACCGGTAAAGGACGGAAATTATGCTGATGAACAATCAACTGCTTGCGGCGGTAGGGCTTGCTTTGGGCGTAGCCTTTATCGTCAGCTTTTTGGCGTCTCCGGTGGTAAAACATTTCGCCTATAAGGTGGGTGCGGTGGACGTGCCGAAGGATGGACGCCGGATGCACAAGGAACCCATTCCACGCCTTGGTGGACTTGCTATTTTCTTCGGCTTCATGTTCAGCATTCTGCTGTTTCTTGATATCAATGCCCAGTTTCGCAGCATTTTGCTGGGGGCGGCCATCATCGTGGTTCTGGGCGTGGTGGACGATATCACGCCCCTGCCGGCAAAGCTGAAATTTGTAGTGCAGATTGTGGCGGCACTGATTCCCGCTATGAACGGCGTGGAAATCCGGGTGCTGTCAAATCCCAACCTGTTTTCTCAAAATGCCTATTGGAACATGGGATTGCTTTCCATTCCCGTAACGGTGCTGTGGATTGTGGCAATCACCAATGCCGTCAATTTGATTGACGGACTGGACGGCCTGGCAATCGGCGTATCTGCCATTTCTGCCACCACCGTGCTGATCATTGCACTGCTGGTTTCCGAGATGCAGGTGGCCATCGCCATGGCGGCGCTGGTGGGTGCCTGCGTGGGCTTTATGCCCTACAATATCAACCCAGCTAAAATGTTTATGGGTGACACCGGCGCTACATTTTTGGGGTACATTTTGGCGGCAATGTCCATTCAAGGCCTGTTCAAATTTTATGCCGTCATCTCCTTTGCGGTGCCCTTCCTAATCCTGGGCCTGCCCATTTTTGATACGTCCTTTGCCTTTATCCGCCGTATTGCCCACGGCCAAAGTCCCATGCAGGCCGATCGGGGACATATCCACCATCGATTGATCGACATGGGTCTGAGCCAGAAGCAGGCGGTGGCCACATTATATGTGATTTCCGCCATTCTGGGCCTTTCCGCCGTGGTGCTCACCACCAGAGGAGAGGAAAAGGCCATGCTGTTTTTCCTGGCTTTGTGCGTGGTGGCCGTGGTGGCGGCACAAGCCGTTTTCCCGAAAGAGATTCGGGAGGAGATGCATGAGGAACTGGAGGAACTGAAGGAGCACGGGCACCATGAGGATCGTGCGCCTACCGGTGATCAAGCGGAGCAATGTGCCCAGGAGCCGAAGAAAGAGGGAGACGCGTAATGGATAAACTTCGGATTTTAAGTGTCTTCGGGACTCGGCCGGAGGCCATCAAAATGGCGCCCTTGGTGAAAGAACTTGCCTTTCGGGAGGGAGTGGAGAGCCTGTGCTGCGTGACTGCGCAGCATCGTCAGATGCTCGATTCCGTGCTGGAGGTATTTGATCTGAAACCGGACTGGGATCTGGATATTATGACGCCCCGGCAGACCCTATCTACCATCACCAGCAAATGTCTGCTGGGGATGGATGAGGCCATCGACGGCCTGAAGCCGGACATGATTTTGGTACATGGCGATACGTCTACCACCTTCGCCGGGGCTTTGTCCGCCTTTTATCATCAGATTCCGGTAGGACATGTGGAAGCTGGCCTGCGTACCTATGACAAGTATTCTCCGTTCCCGGAGGAAATGAACCGCAAGTTGGTTTCCGCCATAGCGGATCTGTATTTTTGCCCGACAGAAAACAATAGAAATAATCTGCGCAAAGAGGGAATCACCGAGGGCGTATTTGTAACGGGAAATACCGTCATCGATGCCTTGAAAACCACGGTGCGGTCGGAGTATCGCTTCTCCACGGAGGAACTCAATCGCCTGCCTTATGAGGAGAAAAAGGTACTTCTCGTCACCTGTCACCGCAGAGAAAATTACGGGGAGCCGATGCGCAACATTATGCTGGCGCTGCGCCAGATTGCCGAGGAAAACGAGGATGTGGAGTTGGTCTATCCCGTTCATCTCAGCCCTGTGGTCCGGGAGGCAGTGGATCGCTATCTGCGGGGGGCGCCGAGGGTTCATCTGATTGATCCGCTGCCCGCCGACGAAATGCACAATCTGATGCACCGGTGCTATCTGGTGCTCACGGATTCCGGTGGACTTCAAGAGGAGGCCCCCGCACTGGGCAAGCCGGTGCTGGTATTGCGACGGGAGACTGAACGTCCCGAGGCCGTGACCGCGGGAACGGTAAAGCTGGCGGGAGTGGTACAGGATGACATTGTCACCATGGCCACCCGGCTGATCCGGGACAAAGCTGCTTACGAGAATATGGCAAAGGCGGTCAATCCCTACGGCGACGGTCGTGCCTGCTCCAGAATAGCCGATGCAATCCTGTGGCATTTCGGACGTCTGGCAGAGCGGCCGGAGGATTACCGGGGGAACTGAGAGAGGGGGCAAGGGCTGTGAACAGGCGAAAAATCGGAACGCTGACTGCCGCAGGTTTTGCCTTTCTGCTTATTCTGATTACGGCGCTTTTGCTGCGAAACGGACTGCGCCGATCCTCCCATATTGTTCTGCCTGATTTGAGTGCGGCGGCCTCGGAATCGTCAGATTCTTCGAGTACAGAGACTGAGACCATCACGCCCGTTACCGTCACACCGCAAACGGTGCAGGCGGCGATCAAATCTCTGTACCGTCCGGATAGTTACCGCCGTACCGTCACCGTGGAGCGTCTCTGGGACGGCGGCAGCGGCACCAGTCAAATTTCCGTGGCCGTCAGCGGCGGCTGGACGCGAACGGACAGCGTGCTCACAGGCGGGCGGACGCGTCATGTCATTACGGACGGAAAAGAGACCTATATCTGGTATAACCAGGACAAAGAGTATTACCACGGTCCGGCCGGGGATATTTCTGCCGATCAGGAGCAGGGGATTCCCACCTATGAGGATATTCTTACGCTTTCTCCTGAGCAGATTGTCACGGCGGACTACCGTACAATTTCAGGGGTCAACTGTATTTATGTAGAAACCGGAGAGGATGAAAACGGATACTCTCTGCGGTATTGGGTCAGTGTGGATACCGGATTGCTGGCTGTGGCGGAGCGCCTGGAAGATGGGACGACTGTCTATCGGATGG
>QKDF01000303.1 GCA_003245395.1 Clostridia bacterium | reverse complement strand
TGATTTTATTGACTTTGCGGCTGTTTTCCAGAACTGGAGTGTTTTTAATCGCCTTGAGCAGTACGTTGGGGTCCCGCTCAATGGGAACGAAAGCGATAATGACCCGGCCAGTGGGAAAATCCCGCTTCATGAACTTGTACCGCTTTACGCCCAAGGCGCGGATAGCTTCATAAAGCACCGCTTGTTCCTGCCCTGCGTTTTCCAGCGTGACCCGGTTGGAGGGCTGCTTCGGCGTTAGAACTGCGGCGATTCCCTCGTTAAGGATGGTTTCCCGGGCTTTGTCGGACCCCACATAATTGCTGACAAACATGTTGTCGACATACAGATCCGATCCGCGCACTTCAATTTTGCCCAACTGAATCGTGCAGATGCTGCCGATATTCTGTCCCTTTGTGAAGAAATAGCACGCGGCGATGACGATTCCCCCCACGATTACCCCGGATGCCACGGAATAAGGCAGCCGAGGAGAATTGACAATCTTCATGGTCAGTACGGTTGACAGCGCGGTGACGAGACAAAGATAGCTTCTGGATTCGAACGTCTTGGAAATTCCGTCGATATATGCGTTGCCTCGCTGTGTATAGGATGAGTTTTCCAGCTTACTCAGGCTCTCCTGTTCGGTTGTCCTGGATTCACGGAACTGCTGAACTGCAAGGGTCAAAAAGGTCACTGCCGTAAAGTCCTGAGTAAGGATTGCGGGGATGGCGATTGCGCCCAGAGCGGATGCGATGATCCCCAGAACGATATTGTTGAAATAGGCGCTGGGGTAGGTGGGAATTTGCCTGAAATCAACCTTGAGTGTAATCAGCCGGGAAAGCGTTCCCATTGCGATTCCTGTGATAATGAGATAGATATCGTTGGCGCTCAGTAATTTTGCTGCTTCCATCATTTGCCTCCCATTATGACTGCGATTGGTATATTGTTTCACACCTGGGCAGATAATATGCTCTGCAAGTAGACTTCTGGAGATGAGAAAATGCCAAAAACGGGAATCGGGGTAACAGTGATCCGCAAGGAGGCCGGCGATAAAGTAACCGGCTCGGCGATATATACAGGTGATTTTCATGCGGTCGGAACGCTGACGGCAGTCATGGTGACCAGCCCCGCTGCCCGGGCAGTCATTCGAAAAATCGATACAACCGAAGCGGAGGCGCTGCCGGGGGTCCGGGCCGTTTTGACTGGGGAGAATTTCTCCGAACTGACGGGACCGCTGCTGCAGGATCGGCCCCCACTGGCGAGAGGAGAGGTGCGTTATTATGGGGAGCCCGTGGCGCTTGCGGTGGCCGACGACGAAAAAACAGCGGCTCACGCTGCATCACTGATTCAAGTGGAATACGAGCCGCTGCCGGCGGTCACCTCCCCGCGGGAGGCAGTAAAACCCGACGCACCTGTGCTGCATAAAGACCTGTGCAGTTACAGAAAGGTTGTAGACGACGTTTACCCGGAGCCGGGCACAAATATCTGCGACCGAAAACAAATCAGAAAAGGAAATGCGGAAAAGGCATTTTCCGAAGGCAACGTGATCATCGAGGGACACTTCACATTTCCGCAGGCGGATCATGTCGCCATGGAGCTCCGCACTGCGCAGGCTGGGATGGGCGCAGATGGGACGGCGTTGATCCGAACCTCTTCACAGTCACCCCATACCGTAAAAAATGAAGTCAGCACTGCGTTTGGCCTGGATCAGGGCAAGGTAATTGTGGAAGTGCCTCTGGTGGGAGGAGGCTTTGGAGGAAAAGCCCCCGTGGGTCTGGAGTTTCTGGCGTTCATGGCGTCGCGTGCGGTGGGCGGAAGGACGGTTCGGCTGCGGAATACCCGAGAACAGGATCTGGTCTCGTCTCCATGCAAGCTGGGTCTGGAAGCCGATATCCGCCTGGCGGCTTCCGGTGACGGACATCTGCAGGCTCTGGAGATGACGGTTTTTCTGGATACCGGGGCCTATTCCAACATCGGCCCTTATCTTGCCAAGGCCATTGCCGCGGACTGCACGGGCCCGTACCAAGTGGACAACGTGAAGTGCGATGTGCTGTGTGTCTACACCAATCATCCGTATGCCACGTCGTTCCGGGGATTCGGACACGCCGCCGGCACGTTCTGCATGGAACGGATGCTGGACAAGCTGGCCCACCGGCTGAAGCTGGACCCGATGGAACTCAGGGAGAAAAATTTTCTGGTGCCGGGACAGTTCACACCCACACAGGTCTGCGTTGCGCGGAGCAACCTCGGCGATCCGACCGCCTGCATAACCCGGCTCCGGCAGCTGATTAACTGGAGCGAAGGAGACCGGCTTGTGATCGGTGGTGACAAAATCCGGGCAAAAGGTTTGGCTTGCTTCTGGAAAACATCCAGTTCCCCCACCGATGCGGTCTCCGGTGCGTTTGTGACATTCAATGAGGACGGCAGCATCAATTTGAACTGCGGCTGTGTGGAATACGGGCCGGCGATGAAAACAACCATGGCACAGATCCTTTCGGAAAAACTGAAGATGGATATCAACCGTATCTCCGTCAACATGGATGTGAATACGCAGTATAGCCCGAAGCATTGGAAAACCGTAGCCAGTATGACTACCTATATGGCCGGAAACGCCGTGCTGCGGGCGGCGGAAGATGTGATCTGCCAGCTGAAAAGCCTGGCGTCCACAGCCATGCGGTACCCGCCCGAAAACCTGGAGGTGGCCGATGAGCGGGTCTATGTCAAAGGGGACCCTTCGGTTTTCCTGGAATTCAAGGCTCTGGTGCACGGCTACAAGTATGAAAACGGCAACGCCGTGGGCGGACAGATTCTTGGGCGAGGGAGCTTTATTATGGGAGATCTGAATCCTCTTGACCGCCAGACCGGCCGGGGGAAATCCGGCCCCTATTGGACAGTAGGCGCACAGGCGGTGGAGGTTGAATTTGACAGGCGGGAGAACACATATCGCCTGGTGCGGGCAGCAACGGTGATCGACGCGGGGCGGGTTTTGAATCCGGCCATGGCGAATGCGGTGATTAAGGGCGGCATGTGTATGGGGCTGGGGCTGGGAAGTCGGGAAAGCTTCACGTATGACGCGGATGGAAAGGTGCTCAACACCAGCCTGCGCACGTATAAGGTGATGCACTTCGGCGAGACACCGGAATATTTGGTGGACTTTGTGGAGACGCCCCAATTCGGCGCCCCCTATGGAGCCAGAGGAATCGGAGAGCACGGCGTGATCGGGATGCCGGCGGCGCTTGCAAACGCCCTGTCTCTGGCGGCGGAAACAGAATTGGATGAACTGCCCTTAACGCCTGAGACAATCTGGAGAAACCGAAAACCAAAGTCCTCCGGAAAAATGGAAGGGGGCAGGCCGTGATTCCGTTTGATTTTGAGTATTACAGGCCGGATACCATCGAGGAAGCGGCTTATGCATTTGAACAGCTGCAGGCGGAAGGGAAAAATCCGGTCTATTACGGCGGTGGGAGTGAACTGATCAGCATGGCGCGGGTGGGAAGCCGCACCTTTGGCGCGGTGATCGACCTCAAACGGATTCCGGAGTGCGGCAAAATGGAGTACCGCGGGCAGAACCTGTTTCTGGGGTCTGCGCTGACGCTGTCCGCCATTACGGAGGCGGACTATTTTCCCCTGCTGACAAAGGCTGCGGGGCGGATTGCGGATCATACCATGCAGTGCAAAATCACCTTAGGCGGGAACCTGGCGGCCTCCATCATCTATCGGGAGACGGCGCTGCCGTTTCTGCTGACGGAGGCCGTCGCCGTCTGCGCGGGGCCGGAAGGCCGGAGAGAATGTGCGTTTGAAGAACTCTTTTCCGGGCGTCTGCGGCTGGGAAAAGGTGAGTTTCTGGTGGGGCTTTTCGTTGACCAGGTCTATTTCAATTTGCCGTACTTCCATATGAAGAAAACAAAGAATGAGAAAATAGACTATCCGCTGCTCACTGCC
>QKDF01000016.1 GCA_003245395.1 Clostridia bacterium | reverse complement strand
GCACCAGCATTTGAATCGGCCAAATACGGGACATTCTGCCCAGAGCCACCAACAAGCCCAGAGGCATGGAAAATAGCAGCGTCAGCAGAAAAATTACTAGGGAAGTCCCAAGTCCTGAGAGCAGCTGAAAAATAATAACGCCCCAATTCATGGCATTTCTCCTTGCTTTTATCATCAAAAGGGCGGCGGGAAATTCCCGCCGTCCCTTTTGGGTTCATGGAAGTTATTTGCCGTAACAGATCATGTCGGACAACCCCCACTGATCTGCAATCTTCATAAAGGTGCCATCAGCCATCATGGCATCCAGAGACGCTTTTACTTGGTCAGCCAGCTCGGTGTTGCTCAGCTTAAAGCCGATGCCGTACTGCTCTGTGGACAGGGGCTTTTCCAGCATACGGAACGTGTCACCGCGGGACTCCAGTTGATAGTTTGCCACCCCGATATCCACGGCCACGGCTTGATCCACGCCGGATTCCAGATTCATAAACGCCGTGTTGTAGTCGGGAACCTGATCCAATGCGGAGAAGGACTTTGCCAACGTCAGATTTTCATCGTTGCTGCCGTCACCCGGATCATCGGTCAGTGCAGTCAGAGCAGAGGAGCCGGACTGCGTCACCACAGCCTTACCGGCCAGATCCGCGGCAGACTCGATATCGGAATTTGCCATAACCACAAACACAATGGAGTTGTCCACATAGGGTCCAACCCAGGTATACTTGTCTTCCCGGCCGGTCATGGTAAAGCCGTTCCAGATCACGTCGATATTCCCGGAATTCAGTTCCATATCTTTGGAATCCCAGTCAATCGGCTGCTTCACCAGTTCCCAGCCGTTACGGTTGCAGACTTCTTGCGCCAGATCCAGGTCAAAGCCCACATATTCACCCTTATCGTTCATATAACCATAGGGGGGATATTCTGCGTCAAAGCCAACAATAAGCGTCTTGCGTGCACTTCCCGAAGCTGCAGAGCTGGATGCTGCAGCGGAACCGGCTGATGCAGCCGCGCTGCTGCCGGCGGTACCAGCGGAGCCGCAGGCTGCCAGAGAGGCGACAATTGCCACCGTACTGAGCAGAGCCAAAATCTTTTTCATCCTATTCATGTACAATCCTCCAAAATGGGCGCCTCCGCCCGTTTAATACGCTAATAGTTTACCATGCTAAATTGAAGGTGTAAATGATAAAATCGCGTAAACAACGGAGAAAGTCCACCGCATATTTTGTAAGTTTTAACAAAGACGAGCGAGAAAGCAGGGCCTGTCATACTTTTGCCAGAAGGCTCATACAGTGATAGCAGGATTGAAAGAAGGACGGGGATGCTATGAATACGACCATCTATCAAAATATTGCCATTCGCACCGCCGGTGACATTTACATTGGCGTGGTGGGTCCGGTACGTACGGGAAAATCAACATTTATCAAGCGGTTTATGGAAACGCAGGTCATCCCCAATATCGAAAACGTCTACCGCAAGGAGCGTGCTCGGGATGAACTGCCGCAAAGTGGGTCTGGCCGGACAATTATGACGGCGGAACCGAAATTTGTTCCTGAGGAAGCTGTGCAGATTCAGCTGCCGGACGGAGCATCCTTTTCTGTGCGTCTGATTGACTGTGTTGGTTACATGGTTCGGGGCGCAATTGGCTCCACAGAGGACAATCAGCCTCGCATGGTTACGACGCCATGGTACGACCATGAGATTCCTATGTCAGAGGCCGCAGAGATTGGAACCAGAAAAGTAATCGCTGAACATTCCACAATCGGAATTGTGGTGACAACAGACGGTACGATTTCCGACATCCCACGGGAGGATTACCTTGAGGCAGAAGCACGGGTTATCCGGGAACTACAGGAGTTGGGGAAGCCCTTTATCGTCCTGATGAATTCGGCACAGCCCGACGCGGAAAAAGCACAGACCCTGTGTCGGGACATCTCCTCACGCTATGGTGTTAATTGCATGGCGGTCAATTGTCTTGAGCTGAGCGAAGAGGCCGTGGGAAAGATCCTCAAGGCAGTCCTCTATGAATTCCCCATGCAAGAACTGGACCTGTTCCTGCCGCCTTGGGTAGATGCGCTGCCCGCCGACCATCCCATTAAGTGCGGGGTCTATGCCGCTGTTCGGGAAGGAACTGCGTCTTTGCACCACATTCGGGAAATTGACGGTGTGATCGCCGCGTTGGCCGAAAAAGAGAACATCAGTTCCGCAAAACTCACCGGTATTGATCTTGGCACCGGTGTGGCAACAGCACGCCTGCGCCTGCCCAGGCAACTATTCTATCAGACGCTCTCCCAGCAGTCCGGCGTCGATGTCGCAGATGACGGTGACCTGATGAGCCTTCTGACCCGGCTGGCAGGGATCAAAGCGGCATATGACAAAGTGTCTGGAGCGCTGAAGGATGTACGGGAAACAGGATATGGGATTGTAGTACCCAGTATCGATGAGTTGCAGTTGGAAGAGCCTGAAATCATGCGTCAAGGTGGGCGCTACGGCGTTCGGCTGAAAGCCAGTGCACCCAGCATTCACATGATCCGGGCAGACATCGAAACAGCGGTATCACCCATTGTAGGCAATGAAAAGCAGTCTGAAGACATGGTAAACTATTTGCTGCAAGAGTTTGAGGGAGACACCAGTAAGATCTGGCAGTCTAATATATTTGGACGCAGCTTCCATGAGTTAGTTAGTGAGGACCTTCAGAATAAACTACAGCGGATGCCGGTAGATGCACGGAAGAAGTTGCAGGAGACACTGACCCGCATTATTAACGAGGGCAGCGGTGGATTGATCTGCATTATCCTTTAATAAACCGACAACAGCTCCGGCTTATACCGGGGCTGTTGTTGCGCTGTGTAAGAAAAGCAGTGTCTCAAACCTTTAGCCACTTGCAAGGATTCGGAGTACGTGTTACCATATGTAACGAAAGGTGGGGGACAGAATGCTTTTAGCCATTGATGTGGGCAATTCCAATATATCAATCGGATTGTTTGATGAAAATAAGAAGCTGGCATTTCTGGCGGCTTTGGATACAGACAGCCGAAAAACCTCCGATCAGATCAGTATTGACCTGATGAATCTGTTTATGCTGTATGGGTATAAGGTGACAGATGTTACCGGTGCGATTGTATGCAGCGTGGTGCCGCCGCTGAATTTTATGCTGGAAAAAGCCCTGATTCGCCTGCTGGGCAAACCGCCGATGATGGTTGGGCCGGGTGTAAAAACGGGCCTGAATATCCGCATGGATTTTCAGGCACAGATGGGCGCCGATATTGTGGCAGACGCCGTGGCCGCTCTGGAAAAATTTCAGCCCCCGATCGTTACCATCGATATGGGAACCGCAACCACCGTTGGTGTAATTTCTCAGGGGCGCACGTATGAAGGCGGCATGTTGCTGCCCGGTGTCAATGTATCTTTGGACGCACTTTCCCGCAGGGCAGCGCAGCTTCCGGCAATCTCCCTGCAGCACCCGAAGGCCCTGATCGGGAAAAACACGGAGGATTGTATGCGCTCCGGTATTGTATACGGTACTGCCGCCATGCTGGACGGCATCATTGACCGCATCCGAGAACAGTTTCCAGGCAAGGAACTCAGTGTAGTGGCAACGGGAGGTAATGCTCCAGTCATCGTAAAGTATTGTCGCAATCACATCGTCTACGACAAATATCTGCTGATGGAAGGACTTTGGTCCATCTACCAGAAAAACAGATCGGAGAAATTATGAAAAGAGCCGTCTTGTTTGCGCTCATCGTCGCCGCTGCGGGATACCTGGGTTGTTTCCTGGGTATCTGGGGCTGTGTTCTTGGAGTTGCGGCATCCGCAACCGGCTGCATCATATATGAGCTGGAATCTCTGCGGTATACTATTAAATTAAAAGATTTATCTGAAGAAGCTGAACAATAAGAAAGCCGCGCGGGAATTTGAGTTCCCGCGCGGCTTTTA
>QKDF01000072.1 GCA_003245395.1 Clostridia bacterium | reverse complement strand
GCCAGGCTTTTTCTCCTTCGCTATCCCCCAGATTGCGGCAGCACTCCGCCAGCAGGCGCATGGAAGCGCTGCGCTCCTCGTCCCAACGGGCCGAGGGGAGGGCCAGATGGGCCTGCAGGGTACGCATCGCCTTGGCATACTCGCCGTGAAACACGTACTCCCGGCCCAGCCAGAACTGCGCCCGGTCATCGTCCGGGGCCTCCTGCACGGACAGCTCCAGCAAAGGCAGATATTGAGCCCGGGGCTTGTTCAGATCGGGATAGTGGTGCAGCACCAGGCCGTCCACCCAGATGGAGTGCTCCTCCTCCGGGCGTTCGTATTCCAGAACCTCGTGGACGGGCCGAACCCAGCGGTAGCCCCGTCGGCTGTGGATTTTCTCTCTGGGATAGACCAGGTCGGGCGAGCCGTCGGGGTGATGGCTCCAGACGTAGGAATACTTGGCGCGGGTAGTGTCCGGCAGCCAGGCGTCCTCCAGCTTTTTTCGCCAGCCGGGCTCGAAAATCTCATCCAAATCGATGGAGACGCAGATGTCCTGATTCTCCGGCAGGTGGTCGAGGGCGGCATTGCGGGCAGTGTCGAACCGCCAGGGGGAGAAGGTCTCCTCATAGACCACGGCGCCCCGCGCCCGCAGAGCCTCCACCGTGCCGTCGGTGGAGCCGGTGTCGACCACCACCACAATGTCCGCCTCCGAAACGGCGTCCATCCAGCGGCTGACAAAGGCTTCCTCGTTTTTGCAGATGGCGTAAACGCCGATTCGAAGATGACTCATGGGCTTTTCCGCTCCTTTTTCTCAGTTTCGGCGGCGCGCCTGTCCGGGGACAGGCTGACCGGGCCGTCGTTCTCAGTATATGGCGCGGAGGCCGGGCGAGAACCGTCCGACGCCTCTCAAACCGTCAAAAGAGCAAAAAACCCGTTAACGTAAGCAAATGGCGCGGAAAACACTTTACGTAAACCGTGCAGAACCGGCGCAGATCTCTATAAAACGCCCGGGCGCAGCAAAAAAACAGCGCCCGCCGAGCAACGGCGGGCGCTGTTGATTCATTTGATACGGTGCGCGGGAAAACATCGCCCCATCCGTACGGCGGAAAGCCGCACTCAGCGGTCGGAATGATTCCAGGACCGGGGCTGGTCATAGGGCTTATAAGTGGAGGTGAGCACCTTTTCAAAGATGGGCGTGTCGGGATTTTCCACCCGCTTGAGAATCTCCTCACCGGCGGCGGAGCCAAGTGCGTCCACCGGCTGAATGATGGAGTCAATCTGATTTGCGTAAAGCTCATAAAAGTCAGATTCGTAGTCCACAAAACTCACCAGATCGATGTCCTTGGACAGGTGAACACCTCTGCGGTGGAGGTAAGTAATGGCCTCGGAAGCCATCAGGCCGTTGGTGACAATCACGGCGTCACAGCCCTGCTCCATCAGATCGTCGAGGCAGCCGCAGGCGCTGTTTTCCATGGAGTCGCCGTAGCGGATAAAGGTCTCCTCCGGGGGCAGGCCGCAGTCCACGATGGCCTGCTGATAGGCGGAGATACGCTCTTTGGTGGTGCTCAGCCGGGGCAGACCGCCGATGATGCCGATACGCCGGTCACCTTTGCCCACCAGGCGGCAGACGCTGCGGTAGATGGGCTGGAAGTTGGATACGCACACGGAGGCATACTTTTTCACATCAAACACCCGGTCCACCAACACCACGGGGAACCCAGGGGGGATCAGAGCGTCGAGCTGCTGGAAGTTATCCATGGTGCTGGCCAGCAGCAGTCCGTCCACCAGACCCGCCGTCAGCAGGCGGATATTGGTCTCTTCCCGGACGATATCCTCCTTCGTGTTGGCGACAATAAGGTGGTACCCCTTGCCGGAGAGATAAGTTTCCACGGATTCGATCATGGTGGCGAAGAATTTATTTGAGATATCGGGCACAATAAAGCCAATGGTCTTTTTCTTGCCGGTGCGGAAGCTTCGGGCCGAGGCGTCCGGTGTGTAGCCCAGCTGGGCGATGGCCGCAAAAACCTTATCCTTGGTTTCGGAGGATACGTAGCGGGTATTATTAATAGTATGGGAGACCGTGGCCGTGGAGACCCCGGCCAGTTTTGCCACGTCGCTGATCGTCACTTTCATTGCTCCACCTCTTGCGCAAGTTGTAATGAATATTACGCAATCAATTAGTTTATCACAGTATATGCCGCTTTCCTGCCAACGTCAAGTCCTTCCGTGCTTTTTTTCTGACGCGATGCAAAGTTTTACATACCTTATTATCGAATTTTCACAATTAAGCACTGGCAACATTATCAGAATTGCCAGTTGTCAAAGAAAAAAGGATGTGATAGCATGTAGATGTAATCGTTTAACAAATCGTTTGCGCAATCGTTTATGACGTTCTATCGCAGAACTGTATTTTGAAAGGAGTCTTTCATTCATGGAGACACAAATTGGTATCAATGGCTTCGGCCGGATTGGCCGTCTGGTATTCCGCGCTGCCCTGACCCGGGATGACGTGGAGGTAGTAGCCCTCAACGATCCGTTCATGACCCCCGATTATATGGCCTATATGCTGCGCTATGACACCATGCACGGCCAGTTCCAGGGCGACATCAAATACACCGACAACGAGCTGATCGTCAACGGCCACGCCATCAAGGTGTTCACCGCCAAGGAGCCCAAGGACATTCCCTGGGGCAGCGTGGGCGTCGCCTATGTGGTGGAGTCCACCGGCCAGCATCTGACCAAGGAAAAGTGCCAGGGCCACATTGATGCCGGTGCAAAGCACGTCATCATGGGCGCACCCTCCAAGGACGACACCCCCATGTTCGTCATGGGTGTCAACAATAAGAAGTACACCTCCGACATGACCTTCGTGTCCAATGCCTCCTGCACCACCAACTGCCTGGCTCCTATCGCCAAGGTTCTTCAGGAGAACTTCGGCATTAAGGACGGCCTGATGACCACCGTTCACTCCGTAACCCCCACCCAGAAGATTCTGGACGGCGCTTCCCTGAAGGATTGGCGCGGCGGCCGTGCGGCCTGCGCCAACATCATTCCCTCCTCCACCGGCGCCGCCAAGGCTGTGGGCAAGGTTATCCCCGAGCTCAACGGCAAGCTGACCGGCATGTCCATGCGTGTTCCCACCCTGGACGTGTCCGTGGTTGACCTGACCGTCAATCTGGAGAAGCCCGCCACCTATGAAGAGATCTGCGCCGCCATGAAGAAGGCCTCCGAGGGTGAGCTGAAGGGCGTTCTGGGCTACACCGAGGACGCTGTGGTTTCCTCCGACTTCCTGGGCGATCCCCGCACCTCCATTTTCGACAAGGACGCCGGCATTGCGCTGACCGACACCTTTGTGAAGGTTGTCTCCTGGTACGACAACGAGTGTGGTTATTCCAACAAGATGGTGGATCTGATTCGTTACATGGCCTCCGTGGACAATCAGTAATCCCGGCCTCTTTTCCCAGCCGCCTTCCGGATCCGACCTCCGGAAGGCGGCTTCCTTCTTTTTTACCGGAAAATGCTGGAACAAAATTCGGCCGGGTTCCGTCATACAAAACAGAGGGACGCGCCGAATGCGGGCCGCCCCGGGAAAAAAGGGCTGCGGAGTGGGGACGGTTCCCGGGCTTCGCGGCGGAAAGAGAGGAATTTGCATGAGATCGCTGAAAACGCTGGTGGCGGGGGTTTTGTCCGCGGCGCTGTGCGCCGCATTGGTGCTGCCCGCCACGGCACAGACGGATGAGCCGATTACCGCGGTACCCATCTCCGCGAAGCTCACGTATGCCGACGTGGAAGGAACCTGGTGCAAGACACCGGCCATGGACTACGGGGCGCTGTTCGTGGGGGACGACGGGCTGTTCCACCCCAATCAGAGCACAACGCGTATGGAATTCGCCCGCCTTCTGCATCAGGTGCTGGGAATCCAAATCAACTATTTTGCGGCGACGGACATTGGAACATACTTTGACGATGTGTCCAATTCGGACACCGGCGCGGGGGATCTGTATGACCTGGCGACGCTGGGCATCGTGGACGACACGGGTGCGTTCCGTCCGTCGGACGCCCTGACCCGGCAGGAGATGGTGCATTACACCATGAACGCCCTGCGGTATTCCGCCGACGGTGCATTTCGGCTTCCGATGATTGCCGCCCTGTCCTTCGCGGATGACGCCCAGATATCGGACGCGTACCGTTTGGATGTGGCCGAAGCGGTTACAAAGAATCTGGTCAACGGCGTGGGGAGCAACTACTTTCGTCCCCTGGCTCCCGCAACCCGGGCCCAAGCTGTCACCGTGGCGGGCCGTCTGGCCGACTGGCTGGCGGGCTACCGCTCCGGCGTGGATATCACGGCTTCGGCTGCGGAGAAAGACGGCGCGCTGGAGCTGACGCTGTCGGTGCACAACCACACCGACAAGGCGATTTCCTTTACGCACAGCTCCGGGCAGCTGTTCGATTTCGTGCTCTTTGACGCGGCCGGAAACGAGCTGTATCGCTGGTCCGACGGCATGGCATTCACCATGATGGTCGGAACCACGGAGCTGGCGGCGGGTGAGATCCGGGTCTTTACCGAGACTGTGGATGCCCAGACCTACGCCTCCATCAAAGACAAGATCGCCTCTGCCCGGGGATATCTGACGGGCACTTCCTCCAATTTTTCCATCGACGCCGACGGCTACGCCGTGATCGGTGCGCCCTGGACAAAGTAAAAAAAACAGCCTGCGGCTGAACAAAAAAAGCCCCCGGCGCGGAAAATCCGCGCCGGGGGCTTTTCAAACCTTTTTCCGAAAGGAAACCGCCTTTACAGGCCCGCCTTGATGGTTTCGGCGATCTGGGGGGCAGTCAGGCCGTACTCCTTGAGCACTTCCGGGGCCTTGCCGGACTGACCGAACTGGTCATTCACGCCGATTTTGTGGAAGCCGCAGGCCACCTTGCCGATCAGCACATCCGCCACGGCGTCGCCCAGGCCGCCGATGACGCTGTGCTCCTCCACTGTAAACACCTTGCCGCACTTCTGAGCGTACTCGGCGACACAGGCGGAATCGATGGGCTTGATGGTGTGCACGTTGATCACGGCGGCGGAAATGCCCTCCGCCTCCAAAATTTTCGCGGCTTCCAGCGCCTCGGCCACCATCAGGCCGCAGGCAAATACCGCCACGTCCTTGCCGTCCCGCAGCACGTTGGCCTTGCCGATCTCGAAGGGCAGGTCGTTGTCAAACACCGGGGAGGCCAGCCGTCCCAGCCGCAGATAGGCAGGGCCGTCCATCTCCGCCAGAGCGAACACCGCCTTGCGGGTCTCGTTGGCGTCGGCGGGGACAATGACCGTCATGCCGGGGATGACCCGCATCAGGGCCAGATCCTCGATGGACTGGTGGCTGCCGCCGTCCTCGCCCACGGATACGCCCGCGTGGGTCATGCACAGCTTGACGTTGAAGTGGGGATAGGCCACGGAGTTGCGCACCTGCTCATAGGCGCGGCCCGCGCCGAACATGGCAAACGTGGAGCAGAAGGGGATCAGGCCCATGGTAGACATGCCCGCGGAGATGCCCACCAGGTTGGCCTCCGCGATGCCCACGTTGAAAAAGCGGTCGGGGAAGACCTTGGCGAACCGGGCCGTCTGGGTGGAGCAGGACAGATCCGCGTCCAGCACCACAACCTTGTCGTTCTTTGCGCCCAGCTCCGCCAGAGCGTCGCCGTAGGCGACGCGGGTTGCAATTTTCTCAGCCATCTTACTTGCCCTCCAATTCCGCCAGAGCCTGACGGCGCTGCTCCTCGTTGGGCGCCTTGCCGTGCCAGCCCGCCTGATTTTCCATGAACGAAACGCCCTTGCCCTTGACCGTGTGGCCCAGAATGCACCGGGGCTTGCCGGCAGTGGCCGGGGTTTCCAGCGCGCGGACGACCGCCTCGATGTTGTTGCCGTCGGACAGCTCAATCACGTCCAGGCCGAAGGCACGCAGCTTGGCGGCCAGATCGCCCAGGCTCATGACCTGATCGTTGGAACCGTCGATCTGCAGGCCGTTGTTGTCAAACAGCACCGTCAGATTGTCCAGCTTATAGTGGGCGGCCGCCATGAAGGCTTCCCAGATCTGACCCTCCTGACTTTCGCCGTCGCCGCACATGGCAAATACCTTGGTATCCTTGCCCTGGCTCTTGGCGCCCAGCGCCATGCCCACGGCAATGGACATTCCCTGACCCAGAGAGCCGGTGGACGCATCCACGCCGGGAACCTTCTTCGCGTCGGGGTGGCCCTGCAGCATGGAGTGGAGCTGGCGGAAGGTGTGGAACTCCTCCTTCGGGAAGAAGCCCAGCTCGCCCAGCACGGCGTAATAGCAGGGGCAGGCATGGCCCTTGCTCAGCACGAAGCGATCGCGATCTGGATCGTGGGGATTTTTCGGGTTTACCCGCATCTGAGTGCAGAACGCGGCACTCATCAGCTCCACAGCCGACAAAGAGCCGCCGGGATGGCCGCTTTCCGCGTCGGCGGTCATGTTGATGATGTCCCGACGCACTTGCGTACAGAATTTCGTCAGGTCTTGGGTCGTCATATTGTCTCCTCCATATTCCTTAGAATCGGGGCTTGGTCTTTTCGCTTTACGGTATCATATTTACCCCGCCCTGTCAAGAAATCCCGGGCGTTTGCAGGGAAAAAACAAGCCGGGAAAACCGGCCTTGACAAGATCGGTCTATTGCTATAGACTAATTACAGGTCGATGGTTATAGACCAACGAGAACCAACATATCAATGATCATCCGGGAGGGTGCGTATGGAATCAATGCGGTTGAGTGACAGTGAGCTGCGCTTTATGCAGCTGGTGTGGGACAGCGAGCCGGTTGCCTCGGGCCGTCTGGCGGAGCTGTGCCGGGAGAAGCTGGGGTGGAAAAAATCCACTGTATACACGGTTTTGAAAAAGCTGGGAGAAAAAGGCGCGGTGCGCAATGAGGACGCTGTGGTCACCGCCTGCGTGGGGCGGGAAGCCGTTCAGGCGGCGGAGAGCCGCCGGGTGGTGGAGCGGGCCTTCGGCGGATCGCTGCCGGGGTTTGTGGCGGCGTTTTTGGGCAGCGGCGGCTTGACGGAGCAGGAGGCGGCGGAGCTGGAGCGGCTGATAGCGCAGCATCGGGAGGAGCGGCCATGAGTTTGCTGACTGGGGCGTTTTCTGCCCTGTTGTCCCAGAGTGCCACGGCTTTGCCGGAGATGGCGGCGGTGGTGCTGGCGCGGATGCTGCTGGCCCGGGCGCCGGGAAAGTACCGCTATGCCCTGTGGGCGGCGGTAGGGTTCCGGCTGATCTGCCCGGTGGCGCTTGCCTCGCCCGTGAGTTTGTTCAATTTAAGCCCCATGGAGCCGGTGGCCCAGCGGACGGTGCAGAGCGCCGGGACGGCTCTGACCGCCGTGGAGTACAACGTCCCCGCGGCGGCGGAACGGCTTGGAAACCTCGCTGCGTCCCAGGTGACCGGAACCGCCGCCGTGCCGGGCCTGTCGGCGCTGGAGATTGGCGCGCTGATCTGGCTTTTTGGTCTGCTGGCCATTGCGGTGTATGCGGCGGTGTCGGATGTCCGCCTGCGGCGGCGTCTGCAAACGGCGGTGTTGCTGGAGGGGAACGTGTACGAGGCGGAGGGCATTCCCACGGCCTTTGTGCTGGGACTTGTCCGCCCGCGCATTTATCTGCCCTTCGGCGTGCCGGAGGAGGAGCGGGCGTACATCCTGCTCCATGAAAAGACCCATCTGCGCCGGGGCGACCCGTGGTGGAAGCTGCTGGCGTTTTTACTGCTGGCGGTCTACTGGTGGAATCCGGCGGTGTGGGTGTGCTTCGCCCTCTTTTGCCGGGACATGGAGCGCTCCTGCGACGAGGCGGTGCTGCGGACGCTTGGCCCGGAGATCAAGCAGGCCTACAGCCGGGCACTGGTGTCCTTTGCTGCCGGACGGCGCTTTCCCGCCGCTGCGCCCCTGGCCTTCGGGGAGGGGGACGCCAAGCGCCGGGTGCTGGGTGTACTGCGGTGGAAACAGGCGGGGCCGCGGGTGGCTTTCGCCGCGGCGGTGGCGTGCGTGTTTCTGGTCTTGTCGCTGTGCACCAACGCCTTTGTGATGGAGAGCTATGTAAAATATGAGGGGAGCACGGCGGCTCTGGGGAATCCGCTTCACACCTATTCCTATTCCATTGCAAAGGATGTCAACTCCGTGGGTGCGGTGGTGGATGTCTACGACGGCGGCGCGTTGGTGAACCGCTGCACGGTGATGAATATCAGCGCGAACAACCGAGATACTTCCGAGCTTGCCTCCCAGGGCACGATACAGACAGGCGCAACCCTCGACTGGGACAGCAAAATGCTGACGTGGACTTGGAATGTAATAACGAATGGCCTGGCGTCCATCCACCTGCCGGACCACAAGTATTCCGGCTTTGCTCACATGGCTCTAGGCAGTGGGGATCAAAAGAAGGTTTTCCTGCCAACCGGCGGCAACACCATCCTGATGGCGGCCTATTGCGCCTACGGAAACGACGGCGGTATCAGCGCCGTTCCGTGTGAGACGCTTAACGAGGATATCACCGCAGGGTTCCAGAAGGATGTGGTGCTGGTGGTGCTGCGGCTGTATGTATCCCCGGACAGTCCGGACGATCTGCAGAACGCTTGGTATCCGAAGGTGACAGACCGAGCCGAAACGCTGTATTCTCTCCGCAATCCCTATGTGGGGAACAACTCGGCGGACAGCGCGCTGCTCTCCACGCTGATGGGGGAGGCGCTGGGCGATTACACCGTGGAGCTGTTTACGTCGCAGGAGCCGTACGCTTTGCAGGTGAATCTGAAGGAGACGCCGGATGACCCGGATGCCGCCGACCGCGCCATGGAAAAACACGCCTTTGTGCTTCTGGCCCTGATCGACAATCTGGACGAGGTGCGCTGGACATGGCCGGAGGACGATGGGAGCACCCACGCCGGCTCCTATACCCAGCAGGACGCGGACGCCGCGCTGTCTTTGTCTTCCAGCACGATTTTACAGGGCCGGACGGGGATCAAGGACTTTTCCGGTTCATCTCAGGACGTACAGGATCTGCTGGACTTTCTGAGCTGAAGAGAGGGGCAAATTGCCCCTCTCTTCTTTTTTTGGAAATCCTTTGCTTTTTTTCGCTTATCTTTTTATAATGAGATGGACAAACTGACCGGGGATGACCCGGAAACCGGAACTATCGAGGGAGAAACGAGCATGACGACACGCATCGAACACGACACCATGGGCGAAATCGCCGTCCCGGCTGAGCACCACTGGGGGGCGCAGACCCAGCGCAGCCTGGAGCATTTCCGCATTGGCCGGGAGCAGATGCCCCAGAAAATCATCACCGCCTTCGCCTATTTAAAGGAGGCCTGTGCCCTGGCCAACGCGGGCTTTGGAAAGCTGACAACCGAGCAGGCCGAGGCCGTCTCCTCCGTGTGCGCCGAGATTCGGGCAGGGAAGTGGGACGCGGAGTTCCCTCTGGCCGTCTGGCAGACCGGTTCGGGTACGCAGACGAACATGAACGTCAACGAGGTGATCGCCCATCTGGCGGCGGAAAAGGGCGTGGCGCTCCACCCCAATGACCATGTCAATGCGTCCCAGTCCTCCAACGACACGTTCCCCTCGGCACTGCACATCGCGGCGGTAATGGGGGTGACCAACTACGTGCTGCCTGCCGCGGCGCGGCTGAGCGAGGCTCTGGCCCAGTTGGAAAAAGAGAACGAGGGCATCATCAAGATCGGCCGCACCCATCTGCAGGATGCCACACCCCTGCGCTTTTCCCAGGAGATTTCCGGCTGGCGGGAATTGGTGGAGGCACCCTGTCGGATGCTGCGCGCCTCTCTGGAGGAGCTCTCCCGTCTGGCCATCGGCGGTACCGCCGTGGGCACGGGTCTGAACGCCCCCGTCGGGTTCGACCGCGCCGTGTGCAGGAAGCTGACGGAACTGACGAACGTGTCGTTCCGACCGGATGAGAACAAGTTCCATGCGCTCACGTCCAAGGATGCGCTGGTGTTCGCCCACGGGGCGCTCAAGGCGCTGGCGGCCAACCTGATGAAGATCGCCAACGATATCCGCTGGTACGCCTCCGGCCCGCGGTGCGGCATGGGGGAGATCCACATCCCCGAAAACGAACCGGGCAGCTCCATCATGCCGGGCAAGGTCAATCCCACCCAGTGCGAGGCCGTCACCATGGTGGCCGTGCAGGTACTGGGCAACGACGCGGCTATCGGCTTTGCCGCCTCTCAGGGAAATTTCCAGCTTAACGTGTTCCTGCCTGTGGCGGCGTACAACTTTCTCCAGTCCGCCCGCCTGCTGGGGGACTGCATGGATTCCTTCCGGGTCAACTGCCTGGAGGGCCTGACCGCCGACCGGGAGAAGATGGAGGCGAACCTGCACAACTCCCTGATGCTGGTCACCTGCCTGACGCCGGAGATCGGATACGAGCAGGCGGCGGCCGCGGCAAAAAAGGCTCTGCACGACGGCACGACGCTCAAAGAGGCGGTGCTTTCGCTGGGCCTTTTAACAGCGGAGCGGTTCGACGAGGCCGTGCGGCCGGAAAAGATGGTGTGACATGCTGGGACTGCGGCCCTATAAGCCCTGCGACGCCGAGGCGGTGGTGTCCTGGGCGGAGGATGAACGGACGCTGCGCATGTGGACGGCGGATCGGTTCAAGGACGACGCCTGGCCCCTGCCGGCGGAGCGGTTCAATGCCTATTACCGCCAGTTTGACGGGGAGGACAACGTGTTCCCCATGACGGCCTTTGACGAATGCGGCATCCCGGCGGGACACCTGTTTCTGCGATACACTGGCCCGGATACGGTGCGCATCGGCTTTGTCATCGCCGATCCGAAGCGCCGGGGACGGGGAGAAGGCCGGGAGATGATTGCATTGGCTGTGGAATATGCACGGCGCTTTCTGCTGGCAAAAACGGTGACGCTGGGGGTGTTCGCGGACAACCCCGCCGCCCTGCGATGCTATACGGCCGCAGGCTTTCGCCCGGTGGGAGAGGCGGTATTCTCCATCGCCGGAGAGGACTGGACCGGCGTGGAGATGGCCCTGCCCACGGATGAATAAATGCAGGGGGATATGCAAGACGGATGAATTCCCGGCCCGCCGCCGCGCCGCCCGGAGGCGGCAGAACCCACACTTAGCCCAAATCGCGGCCATTTACGCGGCGGAAGTCGGGGAGCACTCCACAGAACTGACAAAAATGACCAAGGAGACCGCGAAATCTTGTGCAGGATTGCGCTTGAATAAATATTCAGTTGTGTTGTATAATTCAAACATCATTTAAATTTCACATGGAGGCAAACCATTATGAAGAATAAGAAGGACATCAAGAAAATCGTGCTGGCCTATTCCGGCGGCCTGGACACGTCCATCATCATCCCCTGGCTCAAGGAGAATTACAACAACCCCGAGATCATCGCCGTGGCCGGCGACGTGGGACAGAACGATGAGCTGGACGGCCTGGAGGAAAAGGCCCTGAAGACCGGCGCATCCAAGCTGTATATCGCCGACCTGACCGACGAGATGGTGGACGACGTGATCATCCCGTCTTTGAAGATGGGCGCCAGCTATGAGCAGTACCTGCTGGGCACGGCCTTTGCCCGCCCCATCATCGGCAAGAAGCTGGTGGAGATCGCCAAGCTGGAGGGCGCGGACGCCATCGCCCACGGCGCCACAGGCAAGGGCAACGACCAGGTCCGCTTCGAGCTGGCCATCAAGCGTTTCGCCCCCGAGATGACCATCATCGCTCCCTGGCGTGAATGGGAGATCAAGAGCCGGGACGAGGAGATCGACTACGCCGAGGCTCACAAGATCCCCCTGAAGATCAGCCGGGAGACCAACTACTCCAAGGACAAGAACCTGTGGCACCTGTCTCACGAGGGTCTGGATCTGGAGGACCCCGCCAACGAGCCCCTGTATGAGAAGAAGGGCTTTTTGGAGATGAGCGTGTCCCCCGTGGACGCGCCGGACGCCCCCACCTACGTGACCATCGACTTTGAAAAGGGCGTGCCCGTGGCCGTGGACGGCGAGAAGATGAAGGGCAGCGACATCATCCGCAAGCTCAACAGGCTGGGCGGCGACAACGGCATCGGCCTGCTGGACATCGTGGAAAACCGTCTGGTTGGCATGAAGGACCGTGGCGTGTACGAGACGCCGGGCGGCACCATCCTCTACAAGGCTCATCAGTGCCTGGAGATGATCACCATCGACAAGGACACCGCCCACATGAAGAGCAAGCTGGCTGTGGACTTTGCCGACCTGATTTACAACGGCAAGTGGTTCAGCCCCCTGCGTGAGGCTCTGTCCGCCTTCGCCGACAAGACCCAGGAGTACGTCACCGGCTCCGTGAAGCTCAAGCTGTACAAGGGCAACATGATCACCGCGTCCATCACCTCTCCCCACAGCCTGTATTCCGAGAATCTGGTGACCTTCGGCGAGAGCGATTACGATCAGGGCATGGCTGCCGGCTTCATCAATCTGTGGGGTCTGCCCGATACGGTGCAGGCGCTGCGGGAGCAGGGCAAGCTGTAAGCAGCACACCCCCACAACTCAATCAAAGCAGCGGCGGGGAAGATTCTTCCCGCCGCCGCTTCTTTCAAGGAGAATGGCTTATGAAACTCTGGTCCGGCCGCTTTGGCAAGGAGACCGATACCCTGGTCAACGACTTCAACGCCTCCATCCAGTTTGACCAGCGCCTGTATAAGGAAGACATCACCGGTAGCTTGGCTCACGCGAAAATGCTGGGGGACTGCGGCGTGATCTCTCAGGAGGACGTTGCGGCCATCACCGCCGGTCTGAAGGGCATCCTCAAAGACATCGAGGACGGGAAGATTGAATTTTCCGCCGACAACGAGGATATCCACATGAATGTGGAGTCCCTGCTCACCGCCCGCATCGGCGACGCGGGCAAGCGGCTGCACACCGCCCGGTCCCGCAATGATCAGGTGGCGCTGGATTTCCGGATGTATGTCCGGCGGGAGATTCCCGAGATCATCGGGCAGATCCTGGACTTGCAGGCCGCTCTGGCCAAACAGGCCGAAAAGTACCAGACCGCCGTGATGCCCGGCTACACCCACCTGCAGCGGGCCCAGCCCATCAGCTTCGCCCAGCACCTGCTGGCCTACGCGGCCATGCTCTCCCGGGACGTGACCCGGCTGGAGGACTGCAAAAAGCGCATGAACGAGTGCCCCTTGGGCAGCGGCGCGCTGGCGGGTACTACGTATCCCATCGACCGGTGGGAGACGGCCAAGGCACTGAATTTTGACTGCCCCATGGGCAACTCCCTGGACGGCGTCAGCGACCGGGACTATGCGCTGGAGTTCCTCTCCGATATGTCCGTGCTGATGATGCACCTGTCCCGCTTCGCCGAGGAGGTCATCCTCTGGTGCAGCTGGGAGTTCAAATTCATCGAGCTGGACGACGCCTATTCCACCGGTTCGTCCATCATGCCCCAGAAGAAAAACCCCGACGTGGCGGAGCTGGTCCGGGGCAAGACCGGCCGGGTCTACGGCGACCTGATGGGCCTGCTGACCACCATGAAGGGCCTGCCTCTTGCGTACAACAAGGATATGCAGGAGGATAAGGAGCCGGTGTTCGACGCCATCGACACGGTGAAGATGTGCCTGCCGGTGTTCACGGGGCAGATTTCCACCATGACCGTCCTGACGGACAACATGCGCCGGGCGGCGGGCCACGGCTTCATCAACGCCACGGACTGCGCCGACTATCTGACGAAAAAGGGGATGCCCTTCCGGGACGCCTATACCGCCGTGGGCCATCTGGTGGCCTACTGCTCCGAAAACGGTAAGACGCTGGAGGAGCTGACCCTGCCCGAATTCCAGAACGCCTCGCCCCTGTTTAACGGGGACGTGTACGAGGCGCTGAACCTGGAGGCCTGCATGGGCCAGCGCAAAAGCTACGGCGGGCCCGCCGTGTGCGAGACCTCCCGCCAGATTCAGGCGGTGGAGGCCTTCGTGGCAGCCCACCGGATGTAAAAATTTTCACTGCAAGCGAGGTGTGCGTATGAAACCGAAGGTTTATATCGACGGGCAGTCCGGCACGACGGGACTGCAGATTTGGGAGCGGCTGGAGAGCCGGAACGACATTGAGCTGCTGCGCATCGACGAGGAAAAGCGGCATGACGCGGCGGAGCGGAAAAAATTCCTCAACGCGGCGGACGTGGTGTTCCTCTGCCTGCCCGACGACGGCGCGCGGGAGGCGGTGGCTCTGGTGGAAAACCCAGACACCCGCATCATCGACGCTTCCACCGCCCACCGGGTCGCCCCCGGCTGGGTCTACGGTTTCCCGGAGCTGGGGAAAGAGCAGCGGGCGGCCATCGCTGCCTCCCACCGCATCGCCAACCCCGGCTGCCACGCCACCGGCTTTCTCTCTTCCACCGCACCGCTGGTGCGGCTGGGGGTCATCCCGGCGGATTATCCCATGACGTGCTACTCCATTACTGGGTATTCCGGTGGCGGCAAGAAGATGATTGCCGAGTACGAGGCGGAGGAGAAGGGGAACGCCCTTTACAGCCCTCGGATTTACGGCCTTTCCCTCAAGCACAAGCACCTGCCGGAGATGCAGGTGGTGGCGGGGCTTGCGTACCCCCCGGTGTTCAACCCGGTGGTGGACGACTATTACAAGGGCATGGCCTCCACCATATTG
>QKDF01000196.1 GCA_003245395.1 Clostridia bacterium | reverse complement strand
GGACTTGAGCGAGCCTTCAAGCAGCTGCTCGGCTACGGCATCCTCCACACGGGACTGGATGGCGCGGCGCAGCGGGCGGGCACCGTACTTGGGATCGAAGCCCTCCTTGGCCAGCTCCTGTACGGCGGCCTCATCGGCCTCCAACTTCACGCCCATGGCCTCCATTCGTTTGGAGGTGGCGCGGAGCATCCGGCGGGCGATCTCAGCGATGTTCTCCTGCGTCAGCCGGTGGAAGACGATGATCTCGTCAATACGGTTTAGGAATTCCGGGCGGAAGGTGCGGCGCAGTTCCTCCAGGACAGTATCCCGGGCTTTTTCAAAAGCGCTCTTCTCATCTGCCGCATTGCGGCTGTCGCTGTCAAAGCCCAGGCGGCTGCCCGAGGAAAGGATGCTGTTTGCACCCACGTTGGAGGTCATGACGATGACGGTATTCTTAAAGTCCACTGCTCTGCCTTGGGAATCGGTAATCCGACCGTCCTCCAGAATCTGCAGCAAGATGTTCCACACATCCTCGTGGGCTTTTTCAATCTCGTCAAACAGTACCACGGAGTACGGCTTCCTGCGAACCTTCTCGGTCAGCTGGCCGCCCTCTTCATGGCCCACATAGCCGGGAGGGGAGCCAATCAGGCGGGAGACCGTGTGGCGCTCCATATACTCCGACATATCAATGCGGATCATGGCGTTTTCATCACCAAACATCGCTTCCGCCAACGTCCGGCACAGTTCGGTCTTGCCCACACCGGTGGGGCCCAGGAACAGGAACGAACCGATGGGCCGCTTGGGGTCCTTCAGACCCACACGGCCACGGCGGATGGCTTTGGCCACCGCGTGAACGGCCTCTTCCTGACCCACAACACGCTCGTGGAGTTTTTCCTCCATGTGCAGCAGGCGCTGTCCCTCGTCCTCGGTCAGGCGGGTAACGGGAATACCGGTCCAGCCGGCCACCACGGCGGCGATGTCTTCCTCTACCACGGGGCGGTGCTGCGTTCCGCTTTTGCGGCGCTTCTCCCGCTCTTGCTCCACCTGTTCCTGATAGTCCTTTTCAATATCCCGCAGTTGAGCGGCCTTTTCATAGTTCTGTGCCGTAATGGCCGCCTCTTTGTCCTTGCGCAGAGCGGCAATTTTCTCCTCCAGACTTTTCAGCTCAGGGGAGACTTCTTCTGTCTCCATACGCACCCGGCTGGCCGCCTCGTCCATCAGGTCGATGGCCTTGTCGGGCAGGAACCGGTCGTTGATATACCGCGCGGACAGGGAGACAGCGGCCTCCAGCGCCTCGTCGGTAATCTTCAGCTTGTGGTGCTGCTCATATTTGGCCCGCAGGCCCTTGAGAATCTGCAGCGTGGCTTCCTGGCTCGGCTCGCCCACCTGGACGGGCTGGAAGCGGCGCTCCAGGGCTGCGTCTTTTTCAATATACTGCCGGTACTCGTTCAGCGTCGTGGCGCCGATCACACGGATTTCGCCCCGGCCCAGAGCCGGCTTGATGATATTGGCCGCATCCACGGCGCCCTCGGCGGCGCCGGCACCCACAATGGTGTGCAGCTCGTCGATGAACAGGATCACGTTGCCGTCCCGCTTTACTTCCTCCAGCGCCTTCTTGATCCGGTCTTCAAATTCGCCCCGGTATTTGGTGCCGGCTACCATGCCGGACAGATCCAAGGACAAAATTCGCTTGTCCAGCAGCTCATCCGGCACATCGCCCATCACGATCTTTGCAGCCAAACCTTCGGCGATGGCAGTCTTGCCCACGCCGGGTTCGCCGATCAGAACGGGGTTGTTCTTGGTGCGGCGGGACAGAATCTGGATCACCCTCTGAATCTCCGTGTCACGACCGATCACCGGGTCCAGTTTCCCCGCGCGTGCATCAAAGGTCAGATCCCGGGTAAATTCCTTCAGGGTTTTGTCGCGGTTGTCGTCCCGCACGGCATTTTTTGCAGCCGACTGGCTGCTCCGGGGAGTCTCATTGAGCTTTTGCATCAGAGCGGTATACAGGGATTTGGCATCGGCTCCGGCGATCCGCAGAATCCGGACGGCCATGTTGTTGCCCTCCCGCAGCAGCCCCGCGAGCAGATGAGCGGTACCCACAAAGTTATAACCGCCCCGGGCGGCGTCTTCTACCGCCAGCTCGATGACCCGCTTTGCGCGCGGAGTCAGGCCCTGGGCCGGGTTGCCGCCGGGCAGCCCCGCACCTACGCTCTTTTTAATGATCTCCACCAGCATCTCTCCGGTCAGGCCGGCGCTTTCCAAAACGTTGTGCGCAACGCCGTCTTCCTCGCGGATCAGGCCCAGCAGCAGATGCTCAGTACCTACGTAACCGTGGCCCAGTTCTCCTGCGGACTCCTGGGCCAGCCGCAGGGCCTCCTCGGCCCTGGGGCTGAATCTGTTTTCATTCATACGTCTCTCTCCTTTCAGGGGGAGTAAATTTCAGTTTATTATTCGTTGGGATTTTCCTGCTCCTTTGCAGGTTTTTCTTTTTCCAGATCCCGAATCTGATCCCGGATCTGGGCTGCCTTTTCAAAGTCTTCCCGCAGCACGGCAGCCTTCTGCTCCAAACGCAGGGCATTGAGCTGGCGCATCTGAGCGAAACGGCTTTGCTCTTTTTCATCCACCAGAGGCTGCTCCTGCTGGGACTGGGGCTGTTCTACGGCGGTGCCGGCAGTCAGCGCAGGCATTTCTGCAAAGAAATCCTCGAAAGGATCTTCACCGAAGAAGTCTTTGAAGCCACTCAGCAGACGGGGCATCGGTGCGAAGAAATCGTCGAACAGGCTTCCGCTGAAGAAGTTCTGCATCATGCGCTGGTTGACTGCCGCAACGCGCTGGGTATAACCCAGTTTCTCGGCGCACTCGCTACACAGGTGCTTTTCTTCGACATGTCCGTTCACATTGCTCTGATAATAAAAGGTAACTTCATTTTTACCGCAATTCTCGCATTTCATAATCAATTCCTCCTATAGAATTAAGATAATTGGTAAACTGTTTCGTGTCTCTGATTTTGACTAAACCTGCAGGATCAGCACCTGCTTCATAATATCGGCCCGGACTGCATCCCGAATCGTCCGTGGTACATGAACAAGTGCTTTATCGCCGATGGCTGTCAGAAGCGCCCGCGCAAATTCCTCATCCACCGCGCCGGACTCGGCCAGATTACATAGAATTGCCTTTGCGCTTGGCAGGTCCAGCTCATCTCCCACGGAGTTGATCACATGCATCAGCAGTGTCTGCCGATCCACCCGAACCCTGGTAATCCGGATATACCCGTTGCCGCCCCGGCGGCTCTCCACAATGTATCCATGCTCCGGAGAAAACCGGGTTGACATCACGTAATTGATCTGACTGGGAACACAGTTGAACCGCTGGGCCAGATCGCTGCGCTGCACTTCCAGAACTCCGCCGTCCGCTTCTTCCAGGCTCTCCTGCAAAAAGCTGGCGATCAAATCTGAAATGCCCATCTGCCGACCACCTCTTTCCTTCTGATTTACGCTATACTTTGACTTTGACTTTCTTTAACCTTTCTGTTGATTTGTAGTATAGCATCCTTTGCACGGATGTCAAGAGCTATTCTTTGACTTTGTTTGACCTTTTTGAAAACAAATTGTGAACATCTGGAAGAGGAGGTCAAAAAGACCGGATTTTCGACAGTTAACCAAGACAAACCCTACAATTTTTAACTTCTTTTTTTATAAAAATGCTTGCTTTTTCTTTGTCGTGTGTTAAAATGAAGATCAATAATTCTAGGAGGTGCGACCCATGGCCTACAAAATCACTTCTGCCTGCGTGAGCTGCGGTTCCTGCGCGGATGTTTGTCCCGCCGGCGCCATCAGCCAGGGCGACGATGCATATGTCATCGACGCTGCCGCTTGCCTGGACTGCGGTTCTTGCAGCGACACCTGCCCCAACGGCGCGATTGTTCCCGCTGAATAAGTTCGCCGGAATACATAAAAACGCCGCA
>QKDF01000148.1 GCA_003245395.1 Clostridia bacterium | reverse complement strand
GGATATAGCGAGTATACGAACCTCTGAGAATGCTGACGGCGGCCATGAGGACAGCGCCTGTAACAAGGCTGTGCAGCGTTGCAATGCTGGGCGTGAGCTGCTTTCCCAGCTGAGAGTTGACGCTGGATTCCAGAGCGGTAAAAATACCGGCCAGGATTGCGCCTAAGATTGCCTGATACAGTTGACCACCTCCATTCCATACTCCTGTATTTCATATCCGTATGCCGATCGGCGGCAGAAATATGACGGCCAGTTTAACAGACAAACGCCGCCCGGGAAATTTCCCGGGCGGCGTTTTTATTCAAATATCCAGCGTAATTTCCTCATCTATCGTCTCGGAAACATATTTGCCATCCTTTTTTCGCTGCTTTACGCACTCAGACAGCAGATATTCAATCTGTCCATTCACCGAACGGAAGTCATCCTCTGCCCACGCGGCGATCTGGGCGTATAGCTTTGAGGAAAGACGCAGTGGTATCTGCTTTTTTCCCTGATCCATAAATCAGTAGAGGCTACCGGAATTGACAATGGGCTGGGCATCTTTATTCCCGCATAGGACAACGAGAAGATTTGAAACCATCGCTGCCTTACGTTCTTCATCAAGCTGCACGACGCCGCCTTCGTTCAGCTTATCAAGAGCCATCTGTACCATTCCGACTGCGCCGTCGACAATCATCTTTCGGGCATCGATAATCGCGCTGGCCTGCTGCCGCTGCAGCATAACTGCCGCAATTTCCGATGCGTAAGCGAGATAAGTAATCCGTGCCTCCAGAACTTCCAGTCCGGCATTTTCCACCTTGCGCTGAATTTCTGTGCGGATGCGCTCGGCTACCACTTCACTGGAGCCACGAAGGCTGCCTTCGTCGGCGATGCCATCGCCGGTGGTATCCACGTCCGGAGCCACATCGTAAGGGTAAATGCGCACGATATTCCGCAGTGCGGTATCGCACTGGAGAGACAGGTATTCTTTGTAATTGTCAACATTGAAAACTGCCTTGGCAGTGTCGGACACCCGCCACATGACAGCAATGCCGATCTCCACAGGGTTTCCCAGACAGTCATTGATTTTCTGTCGATTGTTGTTCAGCGTCATGACTTTCAGCGAGATTTTTTTACCTGTGATGGTCTGTGCGCTTTTTGCGCCGGCTGATAAAAGAAACTTGGAAGCATTCTGTACGTCTACATCGCCGCTCTGACTCAGGTGCGTTTCCGCTGCGGGATTGACTGCCGAACAGAAGGGATTGACAAAGTAAAACCCGTCGCCCTTGAGTGTTCCAATATATTTGCCGAACAGAGTCAGGACCAGGGCCTCCTGAGGCCGGATGACCTTCAGTCCCAGAAACGGAAACCACCCGATGGAGAGCCATACAATGCCGATGACCATCAGAATCACAGCAACCGCCCCTCCGGATGGTATCCAGATGGGTGCTACAATTGTGGCCGCCAGGGCCACGATATAGGCCAGAATTAAGCCAAGCAGAGCTGCCATGCCATTTGAGGCATTTAATATTTTCTCATCCATATTGAGCCTTCTTTCTAAATGATATTATTATGATATCATTTAGAGTTCAAAGTGTCAATGGCTTTTATAAATTGAAAGTTTGCTCATTGCCAAGAATTCACCTTTGAGCACTGTATTGTACAGATCATGGAAGATGCCGGCAAACAGCAGCGCGGCTCTGGCCAGATTCTATTGCATGCACAAAGACCTGGATATATAACAAAAAGCGGCCTGAAACGCTCACGCTCCAGACCGCTTTTTATGTAAAGCGAGACAGAATAAAAGGGAAGGGTATCCGGTATTTTGTAGAGAGCTTGCCGCTTAGTTGGAACTTGAGCTACTCGCGGCGGAAGATGTTCCTGCATTTTGCTGTGAAGGGGCTCCGGCTGAATCGGCGCTCTTCACGATAATCGTGGTGGCATTGTTATTTGCGTCCATGGTCACATCCACGAAAGAACCCTGTGTAATATCGGAGATGGAGCCGTCGGTTTCACCGGAAGTTCCCTCAATCTTGATGGCCGTGGTATCGTTGATGGTAACAGTTACTGTTTTCTCATTCGGCGCGCTGCCGGACTGATCTGCCTGAGGGCCGGAGGGAGCGGTGGTCGAAGAATCAGCGGACTGATCTGCCGACTGAGGCGCCTGCGGAGCTGCCTGATTCGGTTTACCTTGATCGGAAGAAGAACTATCGGGAGGAGTCTGGCCGTCAGGAGCCGCATTTCCGTCCTGTTTGGAGGGGCCGCCATTGCCGTGAGAAACAGGTCCGCCAACCGATAAGGTGAGGCTGCTGGCGCTGATGCTTTGTACCTGGCCGGAAACTTCGGAGCTGGCAGAGTCAGAGCTTGTACTGGAAGAGCTGCTGATAGTGGCTGAGGTAGTTGCGCTGCTTCCGGTACTGGACGCACCGGTTCCACTGCTGGATGTGCTGCTGCCACATCCCACCAAGGTTGCTGCCAAAAGACTGGTTACACAGAATAAGGATATTGTGCTATTGAGTTTCAACTTGATTACCTCCTAAAGAAGATAAGATATTTATAAATCCAAATTCTGAAAATGGACTTAAATATTGGAAAAAATAAATGTCTAAAAAATACGTATCTGCCCTGTAAAGACAGCCAAAGCCGCCCCCGTCCATTTATGGCGGGGGCGGCTTTATTAAAACTGCGCGCGTCCGGCATGGCGCAGATTATCAGTTTTTGTGCCTGAACAAAGAGAGCATACCCAAAAGGCACAGCAGAACTCCACTGTAAAAGAAGAAAGGAACATAGGGGGATGCAGTGCCGGCAATTTCAAAGACTCCCTGCAGCAGACTACCCACGGTAACAGTTGCAAGGCCTGCGTTCATGGCATTCTTGGAAAATCTGCCGGGATAAACGGAAAAGACGGCCGGCAAAAGACTATACCAGATGGCACCGGCAAGCGGCCATAGAAACAGGAAACTCATGAAAAAAGAGTGGATTCCATGCCCGTAGTGATTGTATACCGTGCTGAAAAAGACACAAAACGCGGTGATTGCAAGCCAGACGGCAATTTGCCCGCGCTCTTTTATATTAATATCCGATGTAGACAATGTCGCTGACCTCCCTCTCACCGCTGTTTTTTCCATCCGTCGGCTGATTGATGACTTTCCCGTTGAACCATAGGGTAGAGGAGCCGCCTCCGTCCAGATTATAGGCCACGGTACACCCTTCAGCCACAAACAGATTTGCCAGCTGATAGAGAGTTAGCCCTTCGCTCTCGCTGGTCCGTCCATCCGAGACGATGATGACGTAGTGCAGGGGAGAAATCATACCGATGGCGGTTCTGGGGTTACTCGTTTTAGCGCGCTCCACCTCTGTGTTTTCAGAAACTGCAACTGTATCATTGTTTACCAAAGCCGGGCCAAACGAAAGAACCTGAAGGGCGCCGTTTTCCAAAAGGGAGGAGGCACTGGTGGATTGTTCCTCTATAATTTGGAAACTGCCGTCGGACAGGATGGCCAAATCCTCGTTCTCTGCCGAGACATCTCGGTACAGCTCACCGTTTCGCAGGACGTAACCGCTGTTGCGGAAACCGTAATAATCCCCGTTGATAGCCAGAATAGCATTGTGTGCCTCCGCCATTTCGGATGTGGTCTGCTTGATATTGCGGCCATACGTATTATCTGCAAGTGCTGTTTTCAGTTCGGAAATATCTGAAAGAACCAGATCGACGATGTAGATTTGTGTATCATACTCATAAGTTTCTTTCAGGGTAACGGAAATCTTTCCATCTGAGTATGAAGTTTCGGTGTACATTCCGGAATTCGTGTCCGCATCGGCGGAACCGGAGGACTGCACCTGACTGCTTTGGCTTTCTTTCACCTGCGCGATACTGGCCGGAAGAACGAAGGTGTCCAGCAATACGAGTGTTGCCGCAAGTGTCAGGCTGGTGCCGTATAAGAGTGCGAAGCGGAACGGTTTATGAAAAAAATGCCA
>QKDF01000050.1 GCA_003245395.1 Clostridia bacterium | reverse complement strand
CATCCAGCAAAATCTTTGCCATGCGCTCCGTATCGATCTCTCCGCCGCGCATTACAAACCCGCGCTTTTTGCCTCCCTTTTGCAGCAGGTCATATCCGGAGTCGCTCTCCTCCGGCTCAATTCCGTACCGCTCACGCAGGGCAGCCGGATAGTGTCGAGACAAATACTCCATCAGATGACAGGCCAGTTCCTCTACATCCATGACCTCATCCCGAACCGCACCGGTAAAAGCGAGGTTCAGCCCCACGCTCTGATCCTCAAATTTCGGCCAGAGGATGCCCGGAGTATCCAACAGTTCCAGATTGCGGTCAATGGGCACCCATTGCTTGGAACGGGTCACGCCGGGACGATCCTCCGCCTTAGCAGTTTTTCGTCCGGCCACCCGATTGATGAAGGTGGACTTGCCCACGTTGGGCACTCCCAGGATCATCACCCGTACCACACGCCCAGCCTGTCCCTTTTCCGCATAGGCCTGCAGCTTTTCTGCCAGCAGCTCCCGTACAACGGCAGCAAATTGATTGACTCCGTTTCCGGTCTTCGCACTGCATTCCAACACCGCAAACCCGCGGCTTCGAAAATAAGCGTTCCAGCGCCGGGTCACTTCCGGATCAGCCTGATCCGCCCGGTTGAGCACCACCAGACGTGGCTTTCCGGCTGTCAATTCATCCACGTCGGGATTCCGGCTGGACACAGGAATCCGGGCATCCAAAATTTCACAAACCGCATCCACATTTCGCAGCTGCTCAACAATCATACGGCGGGTTTTGGTCATGTGGCCCGGATACCACTGGATGTTCATTTTGCTATCCATGTTTCGGTTCCCTTCTTCAGTCAATCAATCCAATCCGGGAGAAATCCCGCTTCCCGCTGACCGAATCGGCCCCCGGGAACAGCAGAAATACCGCCTTCCCCAGAATGTACCGGGTATCCACCGTACCCAGACGCGAATCACGGCTGTCGCTGGAGTGATTGCGATTATCTCCCATGACAAAAACGCTGCCCTGCGGTACAGTCAACGGAAATACTGTTCCCTCTTCCGCCAGGGTCAACTCATTGATATACGGTTCATTCAACAATTTGCCGTCCACAAAGACACTGCCGGTATCAAAGTCGATGTCTACCGTCTGTCCCGCTGTGGCGACGATCCGTTTGACAATGGGCTCCTGTAAAAACGATGCTTTGCGCAGCACAACTATGTCTCCTGACCGGTAGGTATGATCCAGTATAGATGTTACCACCAGCAGCCGATCCTGATCCTGAAGCGTGGGAACCATCGAGTGTCCATCCACACCAATCAGCCGAACCAGGAACGTAAATATCAAAACTACAGATAATACCGAGCAGACCAACGCCTGCACCCAGTCGTAAAGGCTCCGGTCTTTTTTCTGTGCTGTACCTAATGCCTGTGTCTCTAATTCTTTCTCGTTTTGATCCATCACATACTCCGCCGAAAAAACGGTCAACATAAAAACGGCCTGTAGACCGTACTATTCTAATCTGTGTCAGTATATCAAAAACGAGAGCTAAGAACAAGAACTTTCCCGGGAAATTCTCAGATTTCCCTGATGCATTTGTCAAATAATCCTGGAAAATAAAAAAGAGAGGCTTTCGCCCCTCTTTTTCATTGGATCAAAGCTTCTCTTTGACCTTGGCGCCGCGGCCCACCCGCTCACGCAGGTAGTAGAGCTTGGCTCTGCGAACCTTGCCGTTACGGACAACCTCGATCTTATCAATGGACGGAGAATGCACGGGGAACACCTTCTCAACGCCAACGCCATAAGAAATGCGCCGGACCGTGACGGTTTCGCCGATACCGCCATGCTTCTTGGCAATGATGGTACCCTCAAAGATCTGGATGCGCTCACGAGAGCCTTCCTTGACCTTTACGTGCACGCGGACGGTATCGCCGACCGCTACTTCGGGGATTTCTTTTCCCAGAGTCTCCTTGTTCAGTTCCTTGATCAAATCCATGGATTTTCCTCCTAATGTATAGGCGTTCATGCCGCTTTTCCATGGCACCTGGCGTTTCATAACGCGTGCACGGCAGAGGACCACCCTTTGTAGCCTGAATAGGTTATCATACTTTTCTCCAAAATGCAAGAAGTTTTTCACGAAAACCGTCTGCGTTTCCGACAGCACCATTCTCCCGGGGCCGCTCTGAAAGCCAAGCAAATCAAGCCCGCCGCCGGAGGAAGAAGCCAGAGGTTCCCTCCGCTCTCCTTCATCAGCCCCAGCAGGCCCAATCCCAGGCAAGACGAGAACGCCGCCCCAACAATGGCCGCACTTCGCTCCCCTGCCACCGCACCCAATGTCCAACTCAGCAGCAGATGCAATGCCCGGCCGCCGTCAAGAGGACGTATCGGCAGCAAGTTGAATGCCGCCAGAACCAGATGCGCCCCGGCAGGCGCATACCAGCTTGAATTTCTGCGTGCCATCCCAAGCAATACAGCAGCGCACAACAGATTAGCCGCCGGCCCCGCCAGAGTTACTAAAATCTCCCGCCCATAAGACAGACACTCATTTTCCATTTCCATTTCCGCGCCAAACAGTGTCAGTCGCAGCCGATGCACCGGAACGTGAAAGCTGCGCAACATCAGAAAATGTCCAAGCTCGTGAATGGCAGCCGCGCAGAGAATCATAGCCGTAGGAGGCCAGCCGTTCTCCATTGCAAACCATGCAATCAGCAGTAAAAATCCACCTGAAACCGTCACCGGGAAATTACGATAGAGAGACATAGTAAATGGGATCCAGATAGATGTTTCCATCGTGGAGCTCGAAATGAAGATGAGGCCCGGTGGCCAGGCCCGTCTCTCCCACCTCGGCAATTTTCTGACCTTCCTTTACGCAGGAACCGGATGAAACAATAATTTTACTGCAATGAGCATAAAGTGTCGAAAAGCCATTTTCATGAGACACTATTAAATATTTTCCATAGCTGCTGCTCTCTCCTACCGCTGTTACCGTCCCGTCTGCAAAGCACTTAATCGCAGTACCAGAGTCCGCTGCAATATCTACACCGTAATGAAATTTTTCTTCTCCTTCAATGGGATGTTCCCGATATCCAAAGTCTGAAGAAAGCGTTCCCATTACCGGGGTACAGTAATCAAACCCCAGAACTTCCTGCTCCATGCAGGCATTGTCCGGCAGCGTTTTATCGGAGTACAGGATGTACGTCAAATTGGTGGTTGAGATGTTTTCAGAATCAGATGCCGTCTGTTCGGTCGCCTGCGTCTGAGATTCTTCATCCGCGGTTGCCTGGTCAGCCGTATCGCTCGCTGTTTCTGCGGTCGGTGTTGCTGTGTAATCCATCGGTGCCGTATTTAGCCACCCACTGACATCCTGCATCAGACAAGAAAGACTGCTTCCCATCTGGTCATTTACGGAAAGGGCAGAAGAGGTTGGTACAGCATCATCCTCCGGATAAAATACAGAGCGATAAACCTCTCCCCAGGCTGCAGTCTTGTCCTTTTCGCCGGAAAAAACGTGTCCAACAGCAGAAAACACCTCGGTTACATCCATATTTCTTTCCATTATGCAGGCAACTTTCTGACTGAATCCGGCAATCCGGTCTGGAATCAGCAATTTAACAGCAACAAGCACTACAAATACAGTTCCACAAATCAGGAATTGGGCTAAATGGCGCTTTCCAGCCCAGTTTACGGCTGTGGTACCACTGTGCTGATAATGTTTTCCCTTCATCGCCCGGCGCCCGTAAATCTGACTGATTTTCTGTCCCGTCTGCCTTGACGTCATATGTCCGCCTCCTCTGCATTCCTTTTTCACACTCTATGACGGACAGAAAAAGAATATGAAGACGAGACACTTGACAGCGGAAAGAAAATCTCATATAATAAGCCGTGCTGCATCGGGGTGTGGCGAAGCTTGGTATCGCGCTTGGTTCGGGACCAAGAGGCCCCGGGTTCGAATCCCGGCACTCCGACCATTTCAAGGAGCTTTGAGAAATCAAGGC
>QKDF01000152.1 GCA_003245395.1 Clostridia bacterium | reverse complement strand
GGTGCCGACCTGTCCGCTTTCAACGATGTTTACTGGACCAACCACTATGATCCCGCTGCTACTTCCGAGAAGGTACAGTCCTTCGTTAAGGCCTATCAGGATAAGTACAACGCCACCCCCAACGCTCTCTCGGCTCTGGCTTATGACGCAGTCTATATGTATAAGCAGGCCATCGAAACCGCTGGCTCCGCCGATCCCTCCAAGGTTCGCGACGCCCTGGCCGATACCTCTGCCGTTTATGACTGCGTGACTGGTTCCTTCTCTCTGGACAGCACCGGAACTCCCACCAAGGGCGCTTCCATCATCTCCTTCACCTCTGATGGTACGAGCGTTACCACCAAGCTGGTGGACGTGGTTAAGGAACTTCCCGCGGCCTGATCTTAATCCAATCTCTTCAACTCTGTAAAATCAGGGGAGGCGCTCCGGCGTACGTGGCGGCGGCGTCTCTCCTGATTTTTAACGAAAGGAGTATTCATTTTGTGAGTACGTTTATACAGGCCTTGGCTGTGGGACTACGGCTGGGCAGTATTTATGCGCTGGTGGCGCTGGGCTATACCATGGTATACGGTATCATTCGTCTGATCAACTTTGCTCACGGTGACTTTATCATGGTCGGTGGCTATACCATGATTTTTACAATACCTCTGGTACTTGCTATAGGGCTTCCCGTATGGGTTTCCGTCATCTTCGCCATTGCAATCTGCGCTGCTGTGGGAATGACGACGGAGCTGGTGGCTTATCGGCCTGTCCGAAAAACCGGAACCGCGATGACCGCTTTGATTACCGCTATCGCCGTGAGCTTGTTTCTGGAAAATTTGGCGCAGGCCCTTCCGTTTATTGGGCCCAACCCTATGGTCGCCAGTCAGATTTTCTCTGCCGGCGGCTTCTCCGTTTCCGGAGTGACGATGGAGTGGACCACAATCTATACCATTGTCATCAGCGCCGTTGTCATGGTTGTTCTCTATCAATTCACCCAGCGCACCCGTCTGGGCCGCGCCATGCGCTGCGTCTCCGAAGATAAAGAAGCGGCCACGCTGATGGGCATCAATGTCAATCACACCATCGTGCTGACATTCGCCATCGGCTCCGGCCTGTCGGCCGTGGCCGGACTGATGTATATCGGTCAGTATCCCAAGGTTTTTACCACCATGGGTGTGATGCTTGGCCTGAAGGCTTTCGTTGCCGCAGTCTTGGGTGGCATCGGTATTATCCCCGGTGCCATGCTGGGCGGTCTTGTCATTGGCCTGGTGGAATCCTTTACAACCGCATACGTGAGCTCCAGCATGGCAGACACCTTCGTGTTCCTGATCCTGATTGTGGTGCTGATCCTCAAACCTGCCGGAATTATGGGCAAGAATGTGGGGGAAAAGGTATGAAAAACAAGAGTGTCACAGCAAAAGGATATTTGCTCAACACTGCTGTGCTGGCAGTTGTCCTGATTGTCTTTTTTACCCTGGCTGCAACACTGGGTTCCACCGGCGAATTCAAGCTCATTTTGGCACCCAGCCTCTGGCAGTGCTGCTATCTGGTTATTCTCTCCGCGTCGCTGAACCTTGTGCTGGGCTTCCTGGGGCAGCTTTCCCTGGGGCACTGCGGCTTTATGGCCATCGGCGCATATGCGGCAGCACTTCTCTCTCTGGCCGCCCAGCGCGCCGGTATTTTTACCGACAAGTCCGGTCCCGTGTTTGTGCTGGTACTGCTGGGCTGCATTCTGATTGCAGGTATCCTGGCCGCGCTGGTCGGCCTGTTGGTGGGCATCCCGGCTTTGCGTCTTAAAGGCGACTATCTGGCTATCATCACCCTGGGCTTCGGCATGATTATCGTCAATATCATCAACAATCTGCCCTTTGCCGGGCAAAACGGTCTTGCCGAAGGCTCTGCCTCTGCCTCTCTGTATAAAAACGGACTGGGCTTCGGCACGGCTTCCAAGGTCACCTACATCTGGGTTCCCATTCTTCTGACTCTGCTGAGCATGACCATGATGTTCATGTTCATTCGCTCCAAGTACGGCCGGGCCATCCGGGCCATCCGGGACGACGAGATCGCCGCTTCCGCCTCCGGGATCAACACCTCTTTCTACAAGGTGTTCACCTTTGCCTACTCCGCTTTCTTCGCGGGTATGGCCGGAGCACTGTATGCCTGCGCCAACGCCACATTGTCCACTTCTTCGTTTGCTTTCACCAACGGCGGCATTCTCAATTCCACGTTCATCGTGGTCATGGTGGTGCTTGGCGGCATGGGCTCTCTTACCGGGTCCATGGTAGCAGCCGTTATCATGTTTATTGTCAACTACCAGATCAAAAACGGCAGTTGGGTGGACGCTTTGCCCAGCGCGGTACAGGGTATTTTTGCCTATCCCATGCTGGTATACGCCATTGTGCTGATCATTGTGATCATGTTCCGCCCCAAGGGTATTTTTGGTTCTTATGAATTCTCCCTGATCCATCTCAAGCGGGATTTTCTGAACCATCGTGCCAAGGCGGCCGCACAGAAGGCCGAGAAAAAGGGGGCGAAGGTTCATGCCTGAGACAAAGATTCCCGTTTTGGAAACCAAAAAGCTGGGCATCACCTTCGGTGGTCTGAAAGCTGTTCAGGATTTTAATATCCAGATTTATGAAGGCGAGCTGGTCGGCCTGATCGGCCCCAACGGCGCCGGTAAAACCACGGTTTTCAACATGCTCACCGGCGTGTATCTGCCCACGGAGGGTTCCGTCCTGCTCAATGGCGAAGTTCTTAACGGCAAAAAAACCCATCAGTTTGTGGCAGCCGGCGTGGCCCGCACCTTCCAGAATATCCGCCTGTTTAAAGACATGTCCGTAATCGACAACGTGAAAACGGCATTCACCAAGGACATCCAGTATAATATGGTCGACGCGCTATTCCGTACGCCGAAATTCTGGAAAACGGAAAAAGAGTTGACAGAAAAAGCCTTGGACCTGCTGGATATTTTCCATCTGCAGGAAAAGGCAGATTGGTTGGCATCCAGCCTGCCCTACGGTCAGCAGCGCAAACTTGAGATCGCTCGGGCACTGGCCACAGATATGAAGCTGCTGCTGCTGGACGAACCGGCCGCCGGTATGAATCCCACGGAGACCGCTGAGCTGCTGGAGTGCATCAACACCATCCGCAACCGCTTCGGCGTGGCTATCTTGCTCATTGAGCATGATATGTCCCTGGTGCTCAATGTCTGCCAGCGGATTCAGGTCATCGACTACGGTCAGACAATCGCAAAGGGTCTGCCGGAGGAGATTGTCAAGAATCCGAAGGTCATCGCGGCCTATCTGGGCGAATAAGGGAGGGAGAAGCTATGCTGGAAGTTAAGGATGTAAACGTCTTTTACGGCGCGATCCATGCCATCAAGGGAATCTCCCTGACCGTCAACGACGGCGAACTGGTCTCTCTGATCGGTGCCAACGGCGCCGGCAAAACCACCACCCTGCACACCATCTCCGGTCTGCTCACCGCCACCTCCGGCGAGGTGACACTGGACGGGAAAAATTTGCAGAAAGTTCCGCCCAACACCATTATCAACATGGGCTTGGCGCATGTGCCGGAGGGCCGTCACGTCTTTGCCCGGATGACCGTGGAAGAAAATCTGCGCATGGGCGCTTATATTATCAAGGATCAAAAAACCATTTCGGATAACCTGGCCATGGTATACTCCCATTTCCCTCGTCTTAAAGAACGTCGAAAGCAGCTGGCGGGTACACTCTCCGGCGGCGAACAGCAGATGCTGGCTACTGGCCGAGCACTGATGACCAACCCCAAGATCGTTCTGATGGATGAGCCTTCTATGGGTCTGTCGCCCCTGCTGGTGAAGGAGATTTTCTCCATCATTCAGGAGCTCCACGAGTCCGGCATCACCATCTTGCTGGTTGAGCAGAATGCAAAAATGGCTCTGGCAGTTGCCGATCGGGCGTATGTGCTGGAAACCGGCACCATTGCCATGAGCGGTGTTGCCAAGGAACTGGCTGAGGACGACCGGGTT
>QKDF01000275.1 GCA_003245395.1 Clostridia bacterium | reverse complement strand
CAGTCATTGGGTCGGCACAGGTGGAACTTCTCCGTTCGGACACGGCGGGTACAACCCGGCGGGCATTCGAATCGGTGGCCCGGGTCAGCGCCGAACAGCCATTCAGGTGGCACAGGAGCGGGATTATCAGGATTTCCGCCAGGATACGGCGCTGGAGCTGCGCCAGTTTCAGATGGCGTTCCGTAAGCTGCGGAATCTGACGGTCAAGGGCGACGGACCCAAGGACGAACTGCAGCTGGACAAGACGATTCAAGCCACCAGTGACAACGGCGGCTTTTTGAAGCTGGAGTTTGACCGCGCCCGCAAAAACGATGTGCGGCTGCTGCTGTTGTTTGACTCCGGCGGGTCTATGTGGGCCTATTCCCGGCTATGCTCGCAGCTGTTTCACGCCGTGCATGAGTCCAATCATTTCAAGGAACTTAAAACGTATTACTTCCACAACTGCGTCTATGATGAACTGTTTACCACGCCGGACTGCTGGTATCGCTTCAGCGAGGACACGATGGGTGTCCTGAACAGTTTGGACAGCCGATGGAAGGTGATCTTTGTGGGCGACGGTGCCATGGCGCCGTCGGAACTGGTCAGCCGGGGCGGTTCGCTGGATTATTACAAGATGAATGACGAGCCCGGCATTCAGTGGCTTCGCCGCTTTATCCACAAAAGCGGGCATACCATCTGGCTCAACCCACTGCCACAGCGGAGCTGGGATCGGGTGTGGGGCAGCCGAACCATCGGAATCATCCGTCAAGAGATTGAGATGTTCCCACTGACACTCAACGGTTTGGATGAAGGACTTCACCGTCTGATGGCTCCCCGATAAAATGAAAAAAGCAGGACCGGATTTCCGGTCCTGCTTTTTAGCGATCAAGGTGGGACGATCATCCCTGCCAGAGAATTGCTTGGCCCGCGGCGAGAGAGGCGGGCACATCCAGAATACGCTGGTTGTCGGAGCCCCGAAACCGCAGGGAAATATCCTTCCGGGCCTCCACAAACTCTCCGTCCACCAGCACATCCAGCAGGGAGAGCATCTCGTCCGTGACCTCGCAGCGGGCACGGCTTTCCCCCGTCAGTTCCTCCCAGGTATAGCCGGAATATACCCAGATGGTCTTCTCAGGAAAAGATTCCCGCATCCGGTGCAGAAAGGGAAGAAGTACGCGCTGGTTCTCCGGTTCAAAAGGCTCACCGCCCAGGACAGAAAGTCCCGTAATATAGGATTTACCCAGTTCTGAGAATAAGAACTGCTCTGTCTCTTGGGTAAAAGGCTGCCCATAGGAAAAATCCCAGGTTTCCGCATTGAAACAGCCCTTGCAGTGGTGGGTGCAGCCGGATACAAACAGCGAGACCCGCACCCCAATGCCGTTGGATACGTCGCAGGTTTTGATATTGCCGTAGTTCAAAATCCATCATCCCTTTACAAGTAGGCTGCCGTGCGGCCTCGAGGCCGGCACGGCAGTCAGGTGTGCAGTTGATTTACAGGTGCAGAACCCGTTCCCGGATCTCCTGCGTCCGCCCCTGATTCCAAAACTGTGTGCCGATATAGCCGCAGGTGCGCCGAGCCACGTTCAGCTTGGACTGATCCCGATTGCCGCATTTGGGGCATTCCCAAACCAGCTTGCCGTCATCCTCCACAATCTGGATTTCTCCGTCGAAGCCGCATTCCTGGCAGAAATCGCTCTTGGTGTTCAGCTCCGCATACATGATGTGGTCGTAGATGTACTCCATCACCTGTAAAACCGCATCCAGATTGCCCTGGAGATTGGGAACCTCCACATAGCTGATGGCACCGCCGGGGGAGAGGGCCTGGAACTGGGACTCAAAGTGCAGCTTGTCAAAAGCGTTGATGGGTTCGGATACATGCACATGATAGCTGTTGGTGATGTAGGACTTGTCCGTGACGTCCGGAATGATGCCGAAGCGCTTCTGGAGGCATTTGGCGAACTTATACGTCGTAGACTCCAGCGGTGTGCCGTACAGGGAAAAGTCAATGTGCTCGGCGGCCTTCCAGCGGGCGGTGGCTTCATTCATGTGTTTCATGACATCCAGAGCAAAGGGAGTGGCATCCGGGTCTGTGTGCGATTTTCCGGTCATGTACTTGACGCACTCATAGAGACCGGCATAACCCAGAGAGAGGGTGGAATAGCCGTTATAAAGCAGCTTGTCAATGACCTCACCCTTTTCCAAACGAGCCAGTGCGCCGTATTGCCACAGGATGGGCGCGGCATCGGACAAGGTACCTTTGAGCCGGTTATGTCGGCACATCAGCGCCCGATAGCACAGCTCCAGCCGCTCGTCAAAGACCGACCAGAACTTCTCTGTGTCGCCGCCGGAGGACAGGGCCACATCCACCAGATTGATGGTGACCACGCCCTGGTTGAAACGGCCATAATACTTGGCCTGGTTGGTCTCGGGGTTCACATAGGGAGTTAGGAAGGAACGGCAGCCCATGCAGGTATAGCAGTGGCCTTCGCCGTTCTTGTCCACCTTGTTCTGCAGCATGACCTTCTCGGAGATGTAATCGGGTACCATGCGCCGAGCGGTGCACTTGGCTGCCAGCTTGGTCAGGTAATAATAAGGGGTGCCGGGACGGATGTTGTCCTCTTCCAGAACATAAATCAGTTTCGGAAAAGCGGGAGTAACCCACTGACCCTGCTCGTTCTTAACGCCCTGATAGCGCTGATTCAGTGTCTCTTCAATGATAAGGGCCAGATCCTGCTTCATGCGGGCGTCTTTCACCTCGCCCAGATACATGAATACGGTGACAAAAGGAGCTTGCCCGTTGGTTGTCATCAGCGTGACCACCTGATACTGGATGGTCTGGACGCCGCGGCGGATTTCGCTGCGCAGCCTCCGCTCCACGATTTTAGAGATGGTTGAGGGGTCGGGCGTACCGCCCATGGCTGCGGCTTCGGCCAGTACGTCTGCCAGAATCTTTTCCCGGGAGATCTGCACAAAAGGAGCCAGATGGGACAGAGAGATGGACTGCCCGCCGTACTGGCTGGAGGCCACCTGCGCGATGATCTGGGTGGCAATGTTGCAGGCGGTGGAAAAGCTGTGGGGCTTTTCAATCAGTGTGCCGGAGATGACGGTGCCGTTTTGCAGCATGTCCTCCAGATTGACCAGATCACAGTTGTGCATGTGCTGGGCATAGTAGTCCATATCGTGGAAATGGATGATGCCTGCCTCGTGGGCGGCCACCACGTCGGAGGGCAGCAGCAGGCGCCGGGTGATGTCCTTGGACACCTCGCCGGCCATATAGTCCCGCTGGACAGAGTTGACGGTGGGGTTCTTGTTGGAGTTTTCCTGCTTGACCTCTTCGTTGTTGCATTCGATCAAAGACAGAATTTGGTTATCGGTGGTATTGGCGGCCCGGGCCAAAGATCGGGTATAGCGGTAACGGATGTATCGCTTGGCTGTTTCATAGGCGCCGACCTCCATGATGGCGGTTTCCACCAGCTCCTGAATCTCCTCAACGGACAGAGTGCGTCCCATTTTGGCAGCCTGGATTTCCACTTTCTGCGCGATGACCTCCACCTGCTCGCCTGTCAGTTCGCAAGCAGTGTCAGCGACCCGATTTGCTTTGGCCACAGCTGCGGCAATTTTTCCGCGGTCGAAGGTGACCTCGCTGCCATTGCGCTTGATGATCTTCATCGAAGTTCCTCCCTCTTGTTGTAAAGCGAATTGATTGCGGCGCAAGGAGTTGCGCCGCAGAATAAATGATTGGTTTACATTATATAGTATGAATCTGGAAAGGTCAACACTATATTTTGTGCAAATTGGCTGCGTACCACACAATAGAACCCGCCAGCCCTTGCCATGCATGGGCTGGCGTAATTTCTAAAAATTTCATTTTAGAGAAAAATTATCCAAATTGGTTTTTTCCAGTGCCTTCTCCAGCGCTTTCTTCACCGTCCGCTGGCGGGAGAGCTGATTGTTGCGGGATAGAATCCCGGAGATCTGCCCCAGAGTCTGATGAACCTCTTCATGAAACGCGTCTGCGGACAGGCGCA
>QKDF01000267.1 GCA_003245395.1 Clostridia bacterium | reverse complement strand
TCGACGAGGTGGGCCCGGATTGTGTGGAGGCGCTGCACGCCTCGGGCGCGACCTATATGCAGACTGTTTTTCAAGGCATCGTACCCGCCACAATTGCGGAGATCATTACGTGGATTTTATTTATGGTTGAGACCAATATCCGAAGCTCCACGCTGATCGGTATTCTGACAGGTACGGGAATCGGGTATCTTTTCGACCTGTACTACAAACGGCTGGACTATTCTTCCGCAAGTCTTGTGGTGCTGTCGATCGTAGTCTTGGTGATCATGCTGGAAACGCTATCAGGACAGATAAGGAAGGTGATTATCTGATGAACGACACGCTTACTGTTGGAAGTCAGGCAGCCGGCTTGAATTTCAGAATGCATATGCGCAAAACGCCCGGAGGCAAAATCAAAACCGGTGCGGCGAGCAAAAGCGGCCTTGCCGTGAAGCTCACGCTGGCTGCCCTTCTCTGCCTTACCGTAGCGGGTTTTTTAACCTTTGACTATAAGGACATTGTTTTTTCGGATGCCATTCAGGCGACTTTGAAAAATATCGGGACGGTGTTTTTTTCACCCAGACTCAAATATAACACCTTTCCCGGAATGCTCTATCAACTGCTGATTACGTTTTGCCTGGGTGTGCTGGCTACAATTTTGGGCGCGATCATCGCGTTTTTTGGTTCCCTGCTGTGTGCCAGAAATCTTGCAAATTCCCGCGTCTCGGCAGTCATCAGAAGTCTTGTGGCAATTATCCGCGCAATTCCCACCGTGCTCTGGGTACTGATCTTTGCCATCTCTGCGGGTCTTGGCAGCGTAGCCGCGGTAGTGGGCCTTACGTTCCACAGCGCAGGGTACCTGATCAAAGCGTATTCCGATTCCTTTGAAGAGATGGACAGCGGGACGATCGAGGCGCTGAAGGCCAGTGGAGCAAATTTCTGGCAGATTGTTTTCCAGGCAATTGTGCCTTCGTCCATCAGCTATTTGCTGGCATGGACGTTTATGCGCTTTGAAATCAACTTTATAAACGCCATTGCCATGGGGGCGGCTGCGGGTGCCGGCGGCATCGGATATGAGCTCTTTATGGCGGGAAACTTTTATTTTGATATGCGCGAGATGGGTATCATCACATATGTTGTGGTCATCACGGTTATTATCCTGGAAACCATGGCCACAAAAATCAAAGAGAAAGCCAAGTAAAGGAAAACAGGATGGAGAAAAAACGACTTTTTAAAATTTTGGCCAAGGCAGATGCCGCGAGCATCGCCCGGCTTGCGGAAGAATTGAAAGCAGCCCACTCCATTACGATGGTAAAGGAACCAAATAAAACACTGACCATGATCAAAATGCGGGAGCCGGTAAAAGAGAGCCTGTTTTATATCGGCGAAGTTTTGGTCTGCGAAGCGGTTATTGAGTTAGACGGGACCAGAGGAATGGCCGTCACCATGGGGGACGATTTCGAGAAAGTGCTGAATATGGCAATTATTGATGCCGCATATAACCGGAGTGTGTTTGAACGGGAATCGGAACTGCTTCGCCTGGAAGAGGAACAGCAGGTAGCGGAGCAGAAGGAAAATGCCATGCATATGAAAACCATGGTAAATTTCAATTCCATGGATTCGGAGGTGCCGCAGCAATGACTCCACTTATCAGAAAACATACCTTTGACGAGGTGTTTGACTCCCAGAAGGTATACCGCCTTCTTCTTACGGCCTTTGCCAATCCGTCGCAGATGGTCAGCATCAGAGAGTATGCGGATAAACTGTTTGGGCAGCAGCCGGAAATGCTGGCTTTGGCATTCACTCTTCTTGACAATGAGGTGAGTTTTGCGGTGTGCGGATGCGACGCTTTATCCGACGACATCGCTTTTTTAACGCTCTCGTCACAGGATTCGGCCCAGAACGCGGATTATATTTTTGTAACGGACGCTGCGCAGCTGGAGGCGGCGGTCACCGCCGCAAAATGCGGGACGCTGCGCGACCCGCACAAATCCGCTACATTAATCGTGAAAAATTCCGGAAATCCGATTGTGCCGCTTGACATCTCCGGACCAGGAATCCCGGGAACCGTGCGGATTATGGGAACGGATACAGTAAATACAGCCATTGCGCTGCGGGACGCGCAGAATTACGAATACCCCCAGGGAATTGATCTGCTGTTTGTGTCGGAAGACGGCAATCTGTTTGCAGTTCCCCGACTTGTTAGAAAGGATGTACGCTAAATGGCTTATGTTGCGGTTTCCGGTGGAAAAGAGGCAATCGAGGCCAGCATTGAGCTGCTGCGCTATTACAGGAGCGGATGTGAACGGGATCTGGAGCTGGAGGTCATCGAAGAGAAGATGTCCCTGCTGGTAGACCGGATTATGGGAGAAGCGGGGTTCTACTCCAAACGGTATGCGGCTTTGGCGCTCAAGCAGTGTGAAGGCTGCGTGGAGGAGGCTGTTTTCCTACTCCGCGCATACCGCTCTACGCTGACGCGGAAATATTATTCTCAGGTGGTGGACACCGCCGGGATGCGTGTCATCCGGCGGATTTCATCCGCGTTCAAAGACATTCAGGGCGGACAGATCCTTGGCGCAACCTACGATTACACCCACCGGCTGCTGAATGTTAAACTGGAGCATGAGGATGCCGTTGCCCTGCGGGAGAAAGTTCTTACCCAGCTGCAGATGCAGACACCGGTAGAGGTTTCCGCCTGTCCCCGAGTGTCGGACGAGCTGAAAAAAGAGGGCCTGATGGATTCCTATCCGGAGAGCGACGAGGAGCCTTTTGACATTACCGAAAATCTTCTGGAGTTTCCCGCGCCGAGGAGCGCTCGGCTCCAGACGCTCGCCAGGGCGGATACGGGATTCCTGTCCGGGCTGGCTTATTCCGCGCTGAGAGGGTACGGCCTTGTGCACCCCACCGTCGGCGAGCTTCGCACGGGCTATGTGGAAATCTGCGTGGCGTACCCGTTTGATGACACACAGAGCATTTTCCTCGGTGAACTGCTCCTGACCGAAGCGGAAACATTTACCGAGGCGGATGACAAAGATAAGCTCAAGCTGACCGACGGCTACGGTGCGGTGTTTGGACGCAACGAGAACAAGGCCATCGCCATGGCCATTGCCGACCGCGAGCTGGAGCACAAAGGTCCCTATCCGACTCAAAATGAAGAGTTTGTTCTGATGCACGGCGACAGCCTTGAGATGAACGGCTTTATCTCCCACCTCAAACTGCCCCACTATGTCACCTTCCAGTCAAAGCTGGATGCGGTCAGGAAAACAAGAGGAGGAAATGCCTGAGCTGCTCAGGTACTGCAATATGGACAGAAATTATAATTATGCATTTTTAGACGAGGGCTCAAAGCGGGAAATTCGCCGCGCCACGCTCAAAGCGGTGGCCATTCCGGGCTATCAGGTGCCGTTCGGCTCCCGGGAGCTGCCGATTGGCAGGGGCTGGGGTACCGGCGGCATCCAGCTCACCTTGTCTCTGATCGGGCCGGACGATACGCTCAAGGTTATCGACCAAGGCAGTGATGAGAGCGTGAATGCGGTCAATATCAAAAAATTCGTAGGCTTATGCACCGACATCAAAACCACCACCAGAACACAGGAGGCCACCATCATCCAGACCCGGCACCGGATTCCGGAGATTCCCATGAGAAACGACCAGATTCTCGTCCTGCAGGTCCCCACGCCGGAGCCGCTGCGCATTGTGGAGCCGCGGGAAGAGGAGACGAAAAAAATGCACGCGGAGAAGGATTACGCCCCCATGTGGCTGCTTTTGTACGAAAGCCTGATCCGCTATCGGAAAGTTACCATTAGCTCCGAGTATCCCTGCATGGTGGAGGATCGTTATATTATGAATCCCAGCCCTATTCCCAAATTTGACAATCCCAAGCTCCACGAGGCAGAGTGCCTGTACCTGTTTGGCGCGGGCCGTGAGAAAAAAATCTACGCCATTCCGCCCCATACCCGTGTCGTCTCTCTGGCGTTCGACGATGTGCCGTTCGAGAGGGAGAGCTTTAAAGGCAAACGCTGCCGCCTTTGCGGGAGCGAAAACACCTATCTTGACGAGATGTATGACAGTGT